>JAVCCS010000083.1 GCA_030765365.1 Candidatus Theseobacter exili | reverse complement strand
GTTTTCTTTGATTAAACGAATTGTTAATTATGCTGAGAAAGAATATCCGGGTTTCTTCAAGTATGGGATGATTACTAACGGGACTCTTATGACGGGGGATATGATTGCATTTTTTAAGAAACACGGGTTCAGCTTTATTTTTAGTATTGACGGAGATAAATGCACGAATGATAAATTGCGTGTGTTCCCCAGCGAGAATCAGAGTGTTTTTGATAAAGCTTTTGGCAACTTGAAAAACATGATTGAAGTTTTCCCGGAAGCAAATTACAAGGTGAATATAACATACTTTAAACCAACCATTGATATTTCCTCTAGTTTTAAGTTTTTTCTCGATTGCGGTATTCGTGAAACCAGGTTTGAACGAGGACTTGTATCTGACGATAGTCCTTTTGCGCTGGACAATGAGGATATAGATAAAGTTAAAAGTGAATTCACGAAAATGGCCCGGATATACCTTGCTTCTCTTTTGGAAGGGGAATTGCATATTCAGGATAATTTTGTAATTTACATGAAGAAACTTTCTCACCGTATAAAACGGTACCGGGGATGTAATATGGGTGTTGATTACCTGACGGTTTCATCGGACGGAGATGTTTATCCGTGTCACAAGCTTATCGGCATGGATTTGTATTGTGTTGGGAATGTTAATGACGGGTTGCAGAACGAAGCTTATAAAAAACTATGGACAAAAAATGTTTTACAGCGTCCTAAATGCAGCATTTGCTGGGCCCGTTTTATATGCGGAGGTTTTTGCGTCTGTGATAATTTGCATTACAATGATGATTTTCTTTTTCCCGATGAGAAAAACTGTGAGCTTATTAAGCATATTATAAGCCTTGCCTACTGGCTTATAATGGAGCTTGAAGAAAAGGCTCCTAACGTTTTAAAGTATCTTTTAAAAGATTATTACATGTCCGATAAAGATAAACCTGTTTTTAATGAGGGTATTAATTTCGAACCAGAGGATAAGATTTTGCGTAATACCCGTACCGGTGCAGAATATATATTAAACGATATTGCAGGTAAAATTATTCTTGCATGTAACGGGCAAAATAATATTACAGATTTAGCTGAGATGCTTTGTGCCGAATATGATGTTTCTGCAGAGATTGCGCTGTATGATGTGAAAGATATAATTTCAGGTTTGATTAACAGGGGTGTTGTCAGGATAAGATAATTTTGAACAAGGAGAGTGTATATTAACAGGCAATTTGTTGATTCTTTTGATAACGATTGTGCGTTCCTGAAAGATTATTCTGTTGAATCTGTATTTATTGACAGGATATTAAGTTCCGAATGTGTGAAGAACAGAGCTTCTGTTTTAGATGTGGCTTGCGGTACCGGTTCACACATAGTAAACCTGGCTCAGATGGGGCATGATTGTGCGGCCCTTGATATTAATCCTGACATGCTTAGGATTACCCTTGAAAAAGCTTCCTCGTGTAATGTTAATGTAGACACTTACCTTGAGGATATGAGTAATTTTTGCCTGCCGCGGAGGTTCACTGCAGCGATTAATATGTTTTATTCGTTTCAGGATTGTTTGCATACTGACAAGATGCAGATAGATTGCCTTGTTTCAATTAATAATAACCTTGAACCGGGTGGAATTCTTGTTATGGAATTTCTTCCCGAAGAGAATAATCTCGAAAACTATCCACCTGGCAGGGAGTTTGAGATTTTCAGAAAACATCAGGATGATGGAACTACTATGGTTCTGACGAGTTGTAATAAGATTATTGATGATTCGATAAAGAGGATTACCTTTTGTTATCAGTGGATGCGTGACGGCGACCTTTATAAGAGGGAGGAAAAGAGCTTTCATATTAAAAGGCTGTTTTTGAAGGATATTGACCGTCTTTTCAGAGATTGCGGCTTTGATATTATAAACCGTTATGGCGGTTATTCTGTTGACTGCCGTTTTAGTAAAGCAAGCAATAAGATGATTTCCGTTTTTAGAAAGGTATAGCATGGATCCGTCTGGGTACAAACATTTACTTAACGAATGTAAGGATTTCAACTTTGCAGCAGTTGCCTTAGCAAAAAAAATACAAGTGGATTTTAATTGTGAAAGAGTGACAATTTTTCTTAAAAGTCGTGACGGTCGGTTTGTATCGATAGTAGCCCAGGGTGTGGAGGGTATGAGTATTGATGTTAAACCGGGAGAGGGTATTGCCGGGAAAGTAATAAGCGAAAGACATTCGATTATTTCAAACGATCCTCAGTATGACACACGGTCTCTTTGCAGAATAAGAGACAATTATACCGGGTATAGTTCTGAATCTTTGCTGGCAGTTCCTGTTCTGAATATTTTTAAGAGGCCTGTCGGTGCCTTGATGTTATTAAATAGTCTTCGGGGTTCTTTTTTGAAAAAGGATTCTGATGCACTTCAGAAATTAGCTGTTTACATAAGACAGTTAAGAAGAATTGCTCCGGCGGATATCGAGAATATATGGAGCCTAGAATTGGAAAGCGAGATTTAAAATGCCCTGTCTGTATAAAACTAAAGAAGGTCTGTTATTGGCTGAAAAAGATAGTATTTTGTATGTTTTAGAAGTGGAATCAGGGCGGGTTCATTCGTTTAATTCTTCTGCCAAATCTATTTTTGAAATATGTATGAGGCCTTCTTCAGTAGATTCAATCACCGAAGAATATGTGTCTTATTTTAACATTTCCATACATATTGCAAGAGAAGACGTGTTGCTTCTGCTTGATAAACTCGTTCGGATCGGACTCTTGGAGGAACTTACAAATAGTGAAAGATGAGTTTTGGTTTTCGGTGTTTAATTCCGCCTGCCTGTTTGTCAGTCAGTTTGAGGACGTCGTGGATCACCTACGGTATGTTTACGAATATCTGGCAATAGAAAACAAGGTGAGTCCGGATTATGTTTTCGAATTTAATAAGATAGACTCTTTTTTTGTTATTATCTTGAATGAACGGGAACTTTTCAGAGGAAAAGATTTTATTGAATCAGTCCTGATGGCTGAATTTTTGGTGTTTCAGGTACCGATAAAGAATAATTCAGAGCAAATTGTATATCATGCTGCCTGGGCTTCTATAGGACAAAAAGCGATAATATTGATCGGGGAAAGCAACAGTGGTAAAAGTGCGCTTGTGTTTGAGCTCGTACAATCAGGTTGTATGTTCGGATCTGATGAGTGGACAGCTTTTGACTGCTCGCATAAAAAGATTTTAGGATTTCCCAGAAAAATACTCCTGAAAAATAGAAATCCTTTGATAACCAGATATGGGCTAAGTAAATCCGACAGAAATCTGTTGTCTGATTTTGATAGCAGAATTTATTCAGGTTTGCCAGCTGATTCTGCCGTAGCAGAAGCTGCCGGATTTGATCCTGTTTTTATTTTTTTGAAATATGTACCGGAAAAAAAAGGCGTTGATATGGCTGGACTGTCAATTTTTTCGGTTATTGAACAATTGATTTCAGCATGCGTGAATCGTGAGAATTTCAATCAGAAAAGGTTTGAAAATCTCATTGGATGCATCGATATAAGTAATGCATTTACTCTCGAATATTCCAGTTTAGAAGATGCAAAGAACAATATCCTTGAAACTGTAAAAAGGTAAAAAATTTAGTATGGATAATATTTCTCTTGATCGTGCCGCCAACGAACCCTGGTATATTTCGTCCAGGTCTTCTCAGATAGACAGATTTGGTAAGGCCATGCAGCTGATTGATCTTCACTGTCCGGTATTGAAAAAGGTTATTGATGTTGGTTGTGCTGAAGGGCAATTCAGTCATAATCTTTCAAAAAATGCTGAAAAAGTCACTGGTATTGATATTAACCCTGACAGGATAGAGCATGACAGGAGTAAGTACGGCAGCGTAGATAATCTTGAGTTTTTTCAGGGTGATTTTCTTAAACTGGATATTCCGGATAATGAAGTTGATTTGCTTGCCGCTCTTGAAGTCTTTTACTATTTTGATCCGGAGCAGCAGAATGCCTTTTTGCAGAAAGCAACTAAAGTCGTGAAAAAAGGCGGATTTATTCTATTAAGTATTAACGTTTTCAGAAGAAGTAAGTTTACCGAGTCGTATATAATAAAACTTCTGAATGTTGATTTTAATGTTGTTGAAATAATCCCTGTTTACAGAAATTTTTACTATTATTTTGAATTAAAGATAATTCGATTTCTTGATGAACTGAACTATCTTTCCAAACTCAGGATTTTTTCGCCTAATATTCTCAGTCTAAAGAAAAAATTCTACCCGGGAATTTGGAACAGGATACTTTTACGCCCATCGGTCAGCTTAGACCGTATTATAATACCGGCGTTGAGATGGTTTTCTTTAAAAATAATTGAATCTAAGTTACTATATAAACTTGTTACAGAAGTGACCCGGATGATATCCCCGGAGGCGGGAAAAAGCCAGGTGCTGATAATAGCTAAAAATGACAAGGGACCTTCATGAAAATAATTGAGATCAGTGCTCTTCAGAAAACATACAGAATCAATAAGAAAAAGAAGGGGGTAAAAGGCATTATCTCAAATCTTTTCAGGCCTGAGTATGTTTTTAAAAAGGCTGTAAATAATATTTCTTTTGATATTGAACAGGGCGATATCGTGGGACTTATCGGTCCGAACGGTGCCGGAAAATCATCTCTTATAAAGATGCTGGTCGGCATTATGAAACCGGACGCAGGATCCGTTAAGGTGTTTGGATATGAACCTTTCAGACAGCGGCGGCTGTATACCAAAAACATTGGTGTTGTTTTTGGCCAGCGTTCTTCTCTTTGGTGGGATTTATCTGTAATTGATTCTTTTGAATTACTTAGAAAAATTTATAAAGTACCCGATGCACAGTATGATGAAACGCTTGCTTATCTGGTAAAGACGTTTGATTTGCAGTCTCTTTTACATCAACCTGTTCGAATGCTCAGCCTTGGGCAGAAGCTCAGATGTACTATTGCATCTGCAATGCTTCATAGCCCGGATATCCTTTTCCTTGACGAGCCAACGATCGGGCTGGATGTATTGAGCATAGATCAGCTTCTTTCTATTTTGGAAAAGATGAATAGAGAAAGGCAAACAACTATATTTATTACCTCTCACGATTTGAATGTTGTTGAAAGGCTTTGCAGGAGAATATTGCTTGTGTACAATGGAGAAATTCTTTTTAACGGATCTTTCCCGGATGCTATAAAGCGATTTAACACATACAAGAGACTGCGCTTGTCATTGAGTAATAAGGATAAATTATCTGAACTTGTGGAAAAACTGCCATCTGAGCTTAAGGTGGAAAGCAGTAATGAAACTCAGCTTGTCCTGGTTTTTAATCATCAAGAGCTTTCATATGATAGACTTCTTGATTTTTTAAGATTGCTTTTATTGGACAAGTCTACCGGATTATATGAATTTTATCTTGAAAAGCCGGATCTAAATGAATTAATTCTGACGCTGTTTTATTCTTACCGGAAGGATAATAAATGAGTATTCTCATGCAGCAGTTACGTTTTTCACCGATGAGAGAATACGGTTCTATTGTTAAGATGAGCCTAATGAGATTTGCTGCATATAAAG
The DNA here is from genome assembly GCA_030765365.1 of Candidatus Theseobacter exili. GTDB lineage: Bacteria > Auribacterota > JACPWU01 > Theseobacterales > Theseobacteraceae > Theseobacter > Theseobacter exili. Next base: position 9,775 of record JAVCCS010000083.1, on the reverse strand, counting down.
CAGACCTCGTTATACATTTTTTTACATATCCGGTTGTTTTTATTGCTCAGTTTTGCTTTATTACCGCAATGTTTACACAGGGATTGGGCCAGACGGGTTATACAGTTAGCCAGCTTCTTACTTATTACTCAATGGGATGGCTGCTTAGAATGATCAACCATTTGGGTATGGATGTTTCTGTCAGCCAGACAATCTTATCGGGCAGTATTGCCAATTTGTTAATTAAACCGGTTAATCATCATCATTACGTTTTATCCGAAGCTCTCGGAAAGGCTGCGGGGAGAATGCTTTTTTATTGTACCCCGGCTTTTTTACTTCTCTGTTTGTGCGTTAAGAAATTCGAGATTAACCTGGACATAAATACTTTATGGTTCATTGTATTTGCAATTACGGGTTTTATGATTTGTTTTGAATTACAGTATTTTATTGGATGTACAGCATTCTTTATAACCGTGAATTTTCAAATTGCATGGATTCTGGATATGATAATCAGGCTTGTATCCGGTCTGGTAGTTCCTATCAGTTTGTTTCCAAAAGTCATGGCATCTTTGCTGGAATACCTTCCATTTCAGTACATTTATTACGTACCTATTCAAATATGGTTAGGCAAGGTTCCTGCCGAAAAAATGCTGTCATGTTTATTTGTTGGTTTTTGTTGGCTTTTCCTTCTTTACTTTGTGAATGTTCTAATCAGGAATGCAGGATTGAAAAAACTGGCTATTTCAGGAGGATAAGGGTGTATATAAAGTTATTGTATTATTATTTGATTCAGCAGATAAAAGTTGAAATGAGTTACCGGTTTAATCTGCTTGTGGGCTTAATGGGTCAGGTTGTTTTTACGGTAATAAGCATCACATTTATAGGAACATTTTTAAAGTTAGGAAATTCTGTCAATGGTTGGGGGTTTTATGACATCCTGTTTCTAATCGGTCTGTCAGATATTACATTCGGATTGAACTCTATTTTTACATTCAGAACATACTTCTCTCTCAATTCAAAATATATTATAGGTGGGGAAATGGATCAGTTGCTGGTGCAGCCCATTCATCCTCTGCTAAATATGATTTTGCACAACCTGAATGTTTCCGATTTGATTATTGCACTTAAAGGAGTGGTTATTACAGGAATTGCAGCAGTTCATATTGATGTGGCATGGAATTTCGTTTTTATAGTTAAATTAATTATCCTGATAGTTGTCGGAGCATGTGTCCATGCCGGCATTCTTATAACTATTGCTTCAACAGGATTTTGGATGCTGCGGCGCAGTGAATCTGCTATTGCTTTCCTGGGTATAAGCCAGTTATGCCAGTATCCTCTTTCAATATACCCGGAGTCAGTGCAGGTATTGCTAAGTTTTCTTCTACCCCTGCCTTTTGCTGCATTCTATCCTGCCCAGTATTTGCTTGGAATAGATCCTGGAACAAAAGGTTTTTTTCTGCCTTTTTTAACAATTCTTATTGTTGCGGGACTGTGTTTGTTAACGGCATGGATTGTATTTAACAAAGGCCTTCAAAAATATAACAGTGTAGGTTCCTGAGAAGAAATATATGAACTTTTTCTACAGAATTTCAAAGATATCTGCAGGCACGTTACGGGTTTGCTGTACAATTGAAGAGCCCGGTGATATTTGTGCGCTTTTATTTTATAACAATGCAAATATATCCTTGCCGGAAGACAGTCCTTTAGTTGGGCAAGAAACAGGCAGATACATTCTGCAGGAGAATAAAGTAGATGTGCGGTTTCTTTATGATGTGAATTGTCGTTTCATGCACAATGAACGGCTTTCTGATTGTTTTTGTTTATCAATAGACGATTGCAGTATTTTTCTTGGTAAGGCAGTTTTCTTTAAACCTGAGTCCGGTACAGCAAAATATAATATTCAGGTTGATTTGCCTGCTGAATCCACCTTTAACAAAACAGGTGAAGGCTGGGAAACCTCTTCCTCAAGAGAACTGTTTTTAAGCAGCTTTATCATGGGTTCTTTTATTCACGAAGAGATGGATGTTTGCGGATCAAAAATCAATTTACTGGGAAATAATGGGGCAAGGCAGGTAGTTGACAACAACAAAAAAGATTTTAGAGAATTGATAAAATCTGTTGCAGATTATGTTGGCTGTCCTTTTTCGGATGGAATATCACCAGTTTTTATCCGGTTAGAAGAACATATGAGCAGGCATATAACTCGTGCAAGCGGTTTGTCTTTTAACAACGGAATAATTGTCACGATACCTTACAATCAGGTGAGTTATAGTTCATATGATTACTGGCTTTTTGTTCATGAACTGCTGCATCAGTGGATCGGGATCAAAATGAGTCCTGAAGAAAAAGGCTTGGAATGGTTTTTTGAGGGTGCTGTCTCATGGTGCGCAACTGAAATAGTAAAGCAGAAAGGTTATATGTCTGAAGAAGAGCATGAATTGGTTATTCAGAGGAATATGAAGAAATATCTGGATTCTTGCTGTGAAATCATTGGAAGGGATGCTTTGCTTGTTCACAATCCGGGTAAGATTAGAGATTATATGCTGCATGGCGGTTTTTTTCTGGTAGAGGTTTTGGACAGGTATTGGCGGACAGGCATAGGCAAAGGCTTTAGAAATTTTCTCATTAAGTTCTTGAAAAGGAATGAGCCAAAAGAAATAAGCAGGGCATATCTAAGCAAAGAAATTGCAGATTTTTGTAACAACGATCTGCCATCCTTTTTCTCTGATTATTTGGAAAGAAAAAGCGTTTTGCCTATACATTGCATACATGGAGAAGTTGAAAACTGAAATAATCCGGGTGGAATATTTCACTAAAGAAAATTTATTTGCTTGTATTTTTGGATGTTTATTAGGAAAATCATATGGATATAAACTCAAAAAAAGGAGTTACATTATGGAATGGAGACAGGAACAGCTTGCTTTGCTAAACGAAGTTTCTTCAATGATCAAATCTGGTGAAGATTTCAATAAAGTACAAAGCAGTGCTACTAAAATTATAACTGATTTATTGAATTCTGAAGCAGGAAGCCTTTTGCTGTTAGATAGTGAATCCGGAGAGCTGTATTTTAAGGTTGCTGTCGGTGAAAAAGGGGACACTATAAAAACAATACGGCTGCAAAAAGGTCAGGGAATTAGCGGTTCTATTGCTGAATCTGGTCAACCTGAAATTATTAATGATGTTCAGAGCGATAATCGTTTCTTTTCGGGCGGTGATCGTAAGAGTAATTTTGTTACAAAAAACATGGTTTGTGTTCCTGTAAAGGTCGCTAATAAGATTGTCGGTGTTCTTCAGGTCATAAATAAAAAAAGCGGGGCTTTTACTCAGGAAGATCTTGAAATGCTTAGCGCGCTTTCAAGGCAGATTGTTGTTGCAATTAAGTTGAACCTTATTGATATGCAAAAGGCAGCAACAGAGTCTGCTGTTGAATTGATGAGCGCTGAAGCAGGTAGTTTTTTGATGCTTGATGATTCTACCGGTGAATTGTATTTTCAGGTTGCTTTAGGTGAAAAGGGAGATGTAGTTAGAACTGTTCGTTTGAAAAAAGGACAGGGTTTGGGTGCTGCCGTAGCTGAATCCGGTATAGCGGAAGTAATAAACGACGTTCAAAATGATCCGAGATTTTTTAGCGGTGTTGATAAAAAAAGCAGTTTTGTAACAAAAAACATGTTGTGCGTTCCTATTAAAAATGAAGATACAGTACTAGGTGTTTTGCAGGTGCTAAATAAAAAAGATGGTCAATTTACAGCGGACGATCTTGAAATAGCTATAAAATTTAGTTCTGTTTTATCTGTTGCTATTGCAAGTTAGAAAACTAAAGGCGATTTATTTATATAGTTAAATTATGCAAGTAACCAGCGGTTACTTAGTGTTCAATATGTCTTTAGCCTTTTCGACATCGTTTTCTTTAACAAGCAGGTGAACTCCGTTTGATCCTAATGACAAATGGGGTCTATAACTGCTGCAATTATCTGCAGAGGTGACTGATCCAATACCGTTTTTTTCTAGAAGTCCTTTGGCTAATTCAGCTTGAGGCCGGTCGTTGAATGTTTGAAAACTGATCCTTAGAGTTCCATCTTGATGTTTTGTTTGTGATCTGTCAATACCATGATAACGCTCTAAATACCATACAATCCGTTGGGAGCCTAGATGATATCTTTTTCTAAGATCAAGGATCTGTTCAATTACATCTTTTGATAGTTTTCTAGGATGATTATGTGCTGCCTGTTTATTTCTGATTAACCCTTTTTCCCCATGAATAAGAAATAGCTTTTTCCACATATAAAAAGAAGTTTTCGCTATATCAAATTCTCTATAGGCCATGTTTGCACTACCGCATAAACGAGCATATTCTAAAACAATCAATTTCTTTCTTAAAACTAATAAATCTATTAGTTCTTGATTCATAACAGCCTCCTGATTAATAATTATTTTATTTTAATAAATTGTCCGGGAGGGTCTGACACTAATACATGCAGGTGAACTACTAACAAATAGACTGATGATTTTTGATGCCTTAAAAATGAGTTTTAGAACAGTAAGTTTTTTAAAAAACAAGGATTGCCCGGTTTGCGGTGAGAATCTCACAATTACAGAGATAAAGGATTATAAGAAACTGGTTTGTTTACTTCGAAAATAAGCTGGTTAAACCGAGTTTGACATGCATTTGGATCTTATGAAAGAAACAGGATGATAAAGATAAAAAAAGGGATTGTAGATTTAATATTGAAAGAAGGAAGAGATTATGCACCATTTGAATCTTGTGGCTATTTTGCTGGTAAAGAAGGTGTAGTTGCGAAGCGATATGCCCTAAGGAATATTGATGAAAGTTCAGATCACTATTCAATGGATCCTGCTGAGCAGTTTGCTGTTATCAAGCAGGTGCGTGCCGAAGGACTGGATATTATTGCGGTATATCATACCCATCCTGAAACTCCTCCATGGCCTTCTGAAGAGGATATCAGGCTTGCTTATGATCCATCTATTATTTATGTTATCGCTTCTCTAATGAATGATGAGTGTAAAATTAAATCATTTAGCATTAAAGAAGGTGTTGTCGAAAAAATAAAACAGGAGATTGTATAACAATGAAATATTACGAATTACCTGCGTCGTTATCTGAAGAAATTGATTAGCTTGAAGAGTCACTTGCTGCTTTCAAAGCAGGAACTCTTCATCCTGTTTCCATGTGACGAATTTTCAGCAGGCTTGTGCTGAGGATAAAGTGCAATTCAAAGAACTTCTAAATCGCCTATTAAAACACTTTCCATCATGGGAACAGGTTGTTATGATAACGGTGTTATTTGTTTCATGGTGGATTGCGGACAAGTGCTTTAAGGATCTAAGTATAGGAAAATTTATTGGAATATTAGCATCTCTAGCTTCATGCTTGCTAGCGTTTTAAGAAGAAAAATAGAGAAACTCAAGCTTGCAAAAAAATTTTAACGTCGAATCGACGCGCTTAAAGAGGAATGCATTCCCGTAACGTACCAGAATATTTACAACAAGTCCATTCGACTAGACGTTACGATTGATGACTGATCAAAGATTAGCCAATAACCGAAAACGTCTCAGAAATAGCTGCCGAAAGCGGCGTCTCTTCGGAGCGGTTCATGCGTATCTTTACATTTAATAAAATACCAAAGGAGATATATGAGAGTTTTAAAGGATCTTTTTGATGAAAACAGGAAATGGGCAGAAAAAATAAAAAAATCTGATCCTGATTTTTTCACAAAGCTTTCTAAGCAGCAAAATCCAGAATATTTATGGATTGGCTGCTCTGATAGCCGTGTTCCTGCAACTGAAATTGTCAACAAGATGCCAGGTGAATTCTTTGTTCACAGAAACATCGCTAATGTTGTTGTCCATACTGATTTAAACTGTTTATCTGTTATTCAATACGCTGTAGAGGTATTAAGAATTAAACATATCATTGTTTGTGGCCATTACGGGTGTGGAGGCATTAAAGCCGCAATGGATAACCGAGAACATGGGTTAATTGACAATTGGCTTAGAAACATCAAAGATGTATATAGGTTGCACCAGGACAGAATTGATGCACTTGAAAAAGAAGATGAAAAACATGATTTGCTATGCGAACTTAACGTCGTTGAGCAAGTATACAATATATGTCACACAACAATAGTTCAGAATGCATGGAAATCAGGACAGAATTTAACTGTTCATGGATGGATTTACAGTATTGAAGACGGAATACTAAAAGATTTAAATGTTTGTATTAGCAATAGAGATGAGATATCTCATGTGCACAGGATGAAATAGATTAAAAGGAAAAAACTCAGGTTTTGGAAAGTGTATTTATATCCGATATTTGAAGTATTATCTCAAACTTAGGCTAAACAGAAAGCAGAATATAGGGCCGTTGTTAAATGTTTTGACTTGATCTTCGAGGATTTTCTCTATCCAGTTATGTATAATAATGCATAAAATCAGTAAAGCATTTCATTTTTAGAAAACACAGAACTAAACCCTGGAACCTTTAGTTTATGCATGACATTTTTAAGTAATGTTTTTTTTATAGCTAGTTATTAGTATGGTATAATGGTATATAAGTTAGTATATTTAGATGAGTAAAAGTAATATTAACGTAACAAGGAGAAGAACGGTATGAGTACTGGTACAGTTAAGTGGTTTAATTCAGACAAAGGTTTTGGTTTCATAACTCCAGACGACGGAGGGAAAGATTTATTCGTGCACCATTCTGAAGTCAAGTCTTCAGGCTATGCATCGCTCAATGAAGGCCAGAAAGTAGAATACGAAGTTGGAGAGGGTCAGAAGGGCCCGTGTGCAAAAAACGTTGTTCCAAACTGATTGTATGACTTACATGAATCATACAAGAAGCCAGGTGGTTGATCTTTCGACTCCGCTGGGCAATAACGCCAAATGATATCATACGGGGTTGCGTTGCCACAGTCCGATGCAATTCGCTTTCAAACAAGGAGAAAAAGATATGGGTGACAAGGGAAAAAAAGACAAAGGAAAAAGAGAAGAACAGAAAAAGAGCCATCATAGTCAAAAGGAAAAACGAAAGTTAAAAAAGGAAAAGAAGGAAGAATAATGCCCAGTGCTGTACGGTGACCTTAAATCAACATATTACTTATTTATACATAGAATTAAGAATAACTGAGCAAAGCGTAGTCAGGCCTTGAGTTGTGAGTTATTTCCCAATAGCGTAGGTCGCGAGAGCCTGAATATTTAAATATTGTTAACTGATCTGTCTGATGTTTTGCAATAGATATCAATGCAGTGATTTATAATATGTGATGGAAGTGGCGGGAATTGAGCTCGTTAGCATCATTCTTGCCTGAGAGAAGTACAAAATACCCCCAAATAGGCCTGCCAAGCATAAAACATTAGCCAATAATCAAAAAAGGAGGGTTATATGAATTCAATTGAAACAATCAGAGAATTTCTCGGCTGGTGCACACTTATCAATATCGGGTTGTTGATATTGTCGTCAATTTTGATCATTGCCATTCGTAGGACAGCGTCACGTATCCACGGTAAAATGTTTAATTTGGATGAAAAATATCTATCACAGGCATATTTTCAATATTTGGGACAATACAAAATTGCCATAATAGTGTTTAATATAGTTCCATATTTTGCCTTGAAGATTATGGGCTAATTCAAATAAAGCTATCAAGACGCTGCACCGGAGGACGGACGGCAATTTCGCTGCGCTTCATTGCTGCTGGTGAGCTTTGTTGTTAGATCACTACAATTTTGAAAAGATTCTTTTATGAAACGTAACACTATATTGAAGATTCTGAATCCAATTCTTGGTATTCTTCTCATAAACCAAATATTAACGGGATTCTTCCATGATATTATTCCTCACAAAGCTTTTGAAATACTTCATGAAGGAGGAGGTATCCTCTTTGCTATTGCGGTAGTCTTCCATGTGATACTTAATTGGGGCTGGATCAGAACAAGTTTTCTCAAAAAAACTCTCATAGTAAAAAAATGAGATAAATAGTCCAAATAATGGACTAAGAAGTTAAAAGGGATGTATGTCACATAATATTCGTATAAAAGAGGTAGGCTTCTTTGGAGGGAATGATGTGCGGCTATCGGGGGAGCTGTACATGACGGAGGACCTAGATGAAAAACTCAAAGCGCCAGCCATTGTACTTTGTCAAGGTCTCTCCGGTGAAAAGCACAAAGTTCTTCCATTGGTGGCAACTGCTTTTGCTTCAGCCGGTTATGTTGTGCTTGCCTTTGATTACGGGGGTTGCGGTCAGAGTGAGGACCGCCGAAATCGACCCTATCTATTCCCGGCTGAGAGGGTTGAAGATGCATTGTGCGCAATAGCTTATGCAGCGCAACTGCCATGTGTGGATCTCAAACGGATAGGCTTGTACGGTATTAGCTATGGCGGGCCTGTTGCGATATATGCTGCTGCCTATGAACGAAGGGTCAAATGTGTGACCGTCGTTTCAGGGCCAGGAAACGGGCCTGATTTGCTGGCTTCATTGATGGAGAAATTCGAATGGGAACAACTGCTGAAAGCTATAGAGGAAGATCGCGCTTGTCGCGTTACGACTGGCCAATCGAAATTGGTGCCGATCACGCAGGTGATCAAGTTTCCAAAATCTTTTTGGGAGCGCTATGCGTTATTGGATTCCAGCAATGAAAGTGAATCACTGCCCACTAATACAGGGAATACTCAAGCGCCCATGCTTTCTCTCGAAAGTGCTGATGCGATGATGAGATTGTTGCCGAAGACAGTTGTGCACATGGTGTCGCCTAGACCCATTCTGTTCGTGCATGGTGAAAAGGATGATGTTGCCAAGATTGAACTGGCTCGGGAACTATATGAGAAAGGGGACCCGCCTAAAGAATTCGTGGCATTGCCTGACATGGATCATATTGATTTGGACACTGGAGAAGGTTTGAATAGGCAGGTTGCCTTATCACTTCAGTGGTTTGATCGGCATCTAAAATAAGAAAATGTCAATTTCAAAAAAGAGACGGAGTTACTTAACAATAAAATGCAATATTTAAAGGCAAAATTAATAAAATTACTGGTTAAATTTTTTGATGATGATTATCGTCGTATTGCACATGCTCTTGACGTATTAGATCAGACAGAAAAAATTCTAAAAACAAAAGATGATTCTGACGAGGATATCATTATTGCCTGCGCCATCCTGCATGATATGGGTATAAAACAATCCGAAAAAGAACTCGGGTACAATAACGGGAAAACTCAGGAACAATTTGGACCATCGGCAGCAGAAGTGTTATTAAAAGAAATAGATTTTCCTGAAGAAAAAATAATAAAAGTTAAAGAAATTATCAGCAATCATCATTCGGTTTCAAAATATGACTATATTGAGCTGGAAATTCTTAAAGAGGCCGATAAAATTGTAAACAAAAATGAAAGCAATGTATAACAAGACACCACAGTGGATGTTGGGCTTTTGTGAAGAAATATCGATTAGCTCCTGAATCGTGGATTGTTTGAGTTGCTGAGTCGAACAGTCTTTTTTGGGCTATGGAACATATTGCAGCGTAGAGCGTTCGGTGTTCTGAGAAGCTGGCTGGAATTCAGGCTGTTTGAGGGAATTGGAAAAAAATGAGCAATCACATAACTAGTGTTACATTGCACCCTGAGAAGTACCCATCGGATTGTCATTACCCCTTCTCTTTACCGATTTTTAATCACACTAAGCAAATGCTGTTTGAAAGCCCGGTAACCTTTTTCGTGGGAGAGAATGGTACGGGAAAATCTACTTTATTGGAGGCATTAGCCCTTGCGAGCGATATCCAT
>JAVCCS010000303.1 GCA_030765365.1 Candidatus Theseobacter exili | reverse complement strand
CTTGGGATAGACCTGTCGGATAAGGTTGAAAGGGCCTTCGTTTTCCAACAAGAATTCTTTTTTATAAACAATCTGGCCTTTTTCATTAAGGAGCTTTTCTGCTGTTTCCGTGTTAGATCCTGCCGCAGGGAAAAGCATGGCTATAAATGTATTGGTATTGAGTTTGCAGTACTGAAGAGCCATAGCGTCTGCCCAGTCTGAACTCAGGCCTCTTCTTGTAAAATAGTTAAAGTTATAAGTGGGGCCATCAATATTAAATTTAGCTACAGTTACAGGTTTGTTATAAAACAAAGCAGCTGCAAGCCGGTGTGATCCGTCAATTAATGTTAAGTCTCTGCTTACTGGTAAAATAGATGTGTCGGGATCAAATCCTTTTGAGTTTATGCTGCCCAGGGTTTCGTCAAAAGCATTTGTGTAATCAGTAATATTAGTCTTTCCTGAGCCATCTCCCTCTACCAGACCTCCAAAAAGCTTCAGGTGTTCTTCGTATAACTTGAATGCCCAGTTCTTTTTTAATTTCGAATCTTTGAAGGACGCGTAAATATATTTTGCCATTAGATCAAAGCGTGATGGATTGAGCAGACGGATCGGATCTAAAGTTTCAATGGTTGCTTCTTCAATGGGGGGTAAGAGGCCGTCCAGGAAAGGGTTGAGCTGATCACCGGAAGAATTTTTTGATTGAGGGCTTGTCATTTTTAGGTATTCTTGCTTTCGGGTTGGTTTGCAGACGGCTTGGGTGAAAAGGAACTATGAGCCGTCATTCCAAGTTTCATCATTATGCCTCTAAATGCTTCAAATACTTTTGGGATAAGAGCGTTAGGTAATAAACAAACTGCGGCATACTGAAGATGACTGATTAATTGAGCCCTTCGGGTTGGCTTGTATCCGTATTCTTTTATCGCTAACGATCTTGCTTTATAAGTGTGAAAGAATGTTGCACGTGAGTTCTTGAGGGAGTTGCCTCCGTAATAGTAGCGATACTTCAGTACTGTATCTCCCAGATTAGAAAGCTCTCCGTGCATAGAGAGTTTGAAAAGAAGATTGCTGTCTTCGCTGTATCGCCAACCATCATACCATGTAAAATCGTCAGGCAGTAATTCTTTATTGATTATCAGGGTTGGATGTTGAATAGGGATGGTTAGAAACATTGTTTCGCGGGCTTTGGCTGGATCGGTAGGGAAGTTTTTGTAGCCGATATGTTCGCCTTCTTCATTAATAAGTATTACCTGTCCGCCAAGGCCAATAATATCTTTATTTTCTTTAAGATAATTGACTTGCAGTTCTAATCTGTTGGGCAGGCAAATGTCATCGCCATCCATTCTTGCTATTAATTTTCCGCGTGCGTGTTCTATTGCTTTGTCAAGGCAGGCGCCTACGCCAATATTTTCTGATTGGGAAAGCACTACGATACGAGCATCTTTATCTGCGTAGGACTTGAGGATGGACAGGGAGTCATCGGTTGAACAATCATCTATAGCGATAAGCTCCCAGTCGGTGAAGGTTTGTTCGATGACGGAATCTATTGAATCTTTTAAATAAGAAGAGCAGTTGTATACTGGCATTACAATGCTTAAAAGCGGGGTATTGTTGTTGGTTGCTGCCAATGTTGATTCCTCTTTAATCTTAATTCTGTCCTTCGTTCTGTTTTGTGGCTTGCTTACAAGAGTACACTATTTTGTTAAATGCAAGGCTTAGCCGGACCAAAATCTTAAAAATAAAAGGACATGCTAATATAATACATGAGATATGAAAGGCAAAATAGTCTTTTGTTGATTTGTTTGATTCCAGAAAATCTTTAGGCAGCTCTTTTGATTGATTTAAATTCTTTTCCTGGTTGGATGTGTGTTCCTCTGTCGCTTTCAGGGCTGCTTCGTACAGCTTATTGCAATGGTATCTCTCTTCAGGGTTATGTGTTTCCATGAACTTCCAAATCCGATCAACATACGCCAGGTAATCTTCTTCCGAAAGTTTTTTAAGAAAAGTTTCCAGCTCTTCTGGAGAATTAAAGTTTCGGTAGTCTATGAAACAGTCGGCAGGGATGTATTTCTCAATATCATAACATCCATAATAAATCGGCAAGGTGCTTGCGTAAAAGCAATCGAATATTTTCTCTGTTACGTAACCAACGGTCCACCTTGGGTCGTAGCTGTTTTCTGTGCAAAGCGCGTAACGATATTGACTAAAAGTTTTCAGCTTGCTTTCTATTGTGCCTCGATAATTAGGTACATTCATAGGGGGGTGACCAAAAGAGTCAAAGGGGATTGATGAATGTTTGTGAAACCATGAAGCGAGTTTGCTTCTTAAGGAATATAATTCATTTGATAACAGTGAATTCTTTGCCCCGCAAATCTGGCATATTGCTTCTCGCCGGCCGACCAATTGCTCGCGGTTGAATGGTTGGCCGGTTATGCCGTGAGCATTAAAGAAGGGGTATCCGTAGTTTATTATAGGAACATAATAGAAATGCTTTGATTCCTTAAGTAGGAGAGGGTTCCATGTTAATACCGCGTCGAATTTCTTCCAAAAACTACGTAGATACTGAGGAGGATGTACCACTATAGGTTCGGTTATGAAAAGAAGCCTGGCTTTACGTGGTTTACGCGCCATGTTTGCATTATAGCTGTAACCATTAAAGTAGATAACTATGTCCGCGTTATCTATTTCTTCTTGGCTCCATATTACGGAAACATTCAGATTGGGAACAAAAGAAAGGTCCGATTCTTTTTGGGGAAGCTTTGTATATACTATGTTAAGAGTAATGGCAGACATTGTTT
>JAVCCS010000047.1 GCA_030765365.1 Candidatus Theseobacter exili | reverse complement strand
CTTAACTTTACAAAACAGCGTCGCACGCAGGAAGAGGTTGAACTGCTTCTGCAGGATCCAGCCTATAAGTGTGCTTACATTTCCTGTCGGGACAAGTTTTGCGATTATGGCATTGTTGGTTTTTATGCTTTGAATCAGGAAAAAAAATGCTTGAGCATTTCTCTTTTCCTGTAGGACGATTGGCCTAGGCATTGAACAGTTTGTCTATTCAACACTGAACTATCCGGATCTGCAAATAGTCGGCGAAGTGGTCAACGCTGTTAAACAAAACCGATAGTCCCGACTGGGTAACGCTTGAGCAGGACAATATGTCCTGCTCCAAGGCTACTGAATCTGTTTGCAAAAAAATGCTAGTCAAAGGTCCCTGTGATGTATCACAAATGCTTGCATTCTTTTCGAATGAGGCAATATTTGAGACGGAATTTGCATATGTCAGTCTTTTGAAGGAAGGCATGTATATTGAGTCGTTTAATCATACCAGCCAGATTCTTCTGGCAGCGTCCCTTTCACTATCGGAAAGAGAGGAGCTTATAGCGACAGTCCCCTTTATTGATGATGAATATTTCGATACCAAGCTACTACAGCGCGAATACCGTCATGTTATTTTCAGCATGCTCACTGACTATGGTCTCGGCTTGTATCGGAATAAGCAGAACCCCAAGTTTACAGTCGCTTTTGGTCAGTATACAATTGATTACACTAAAAAAGAAAATTGGGATAGTATTGTAAACTTCTGGATGAAAGGCAGCCCTTCTAATGAACGAATTGCTAAAGAATATGATTTTTTTCAGGAGAATTATGAATATCTTGGAAGAAGTTCTCAACAGAATATGGTGGATAATCTGCAATGCATTCGAGATAGGCTGCCTGCTCAGACAAAAATGATTTTTCTTGATGGTGCGGAGGTACCTTATCACGGATCGACAAAAGTTTCTCTTGCAGGTCGTGAACTGCAGCATAAAGAACTGAATAAGGTTCTGTCTGGTTTTGTGGAGCGAAACAATACCAATTGCCATATCATCCACGTAACGGATTACTTCACCGATGACGACCCATATTTGGACACGATCAATCACTACAAAAAGATTGTTTATTACAGGTTGGCTGAAGCCATTCAAGCATATATTTCTAGTGTCGATTCTGAAGTAAGATTGCACACAAAAAATCGTACAATTCTGTATGCAAAATATCTGTTTCACAAATTGCGTGGTATTGTATCTGGTAGCAAGGTACTCCTGTATTGCTGCTTAAAAAAAAATAATTATCCAGTATCGAGATAGAAATCATCTTTCACCGGAAGGTTTAATCTTGGTTGGAGAATATATTTATCCGTATTTATTGGGGAGTCAGACTATAAAAAGTCTATATCTTGCACACTGTGATCGATTACTTTACTGGCATTTGAATTACTTTAGATATAGTATTTTAGTTGGGTTTTAAATATTGAGAAGATTTGTGAGATATTTTGTCGAATATTTCTGACAAGGGCGAGTCTGAAAAAGACGTATACACTTTACCTAGGAACTATGAAAAAAATTGGAATAATAACTTTATTTGGTTACTTCAACTATGGCAACAGATTGCAAATGTATGCCGTCCAGCAAGTATACAAGTCTTTTGGATTTTCCACCGAAATAATTAAATACAGGGAGCTTAAATACAAAGAACCTTGGCTCATCAGGCTGAAGATATTTGTAAAGTTCTTCTATTCTTTAAAATCCAACATTATCAAATTCTGTTTGGAGAAGCACCGCATTCACAATTTTCGTAAGCATGCATTTGGGATCTTTGAGGAATCTGAGAATTATGTCGATCCACTGTCGATAGACAAAACCTTCCATGAACAATATTCGTTTGTGAGTGTGGGGAGTGATCAAATCTGGGGCTGGTTCAATTATTACATGGCTGATTTTGTTTTTATGAAATTTGCTCCAATAGAAAAACGAATTACTTTTTCTCCCAGTTTTGGTGGCTCCAGCATAGATGCAGAATATAAAGCTGTTTTTGCCGAAGGAATAAACGGAATTAACAACGTCAGTGTTCGTGAAGAGAGTGGAAGGACTCTTGTGAAGGAATTAACCGGCAAAGAAGCCACGGTGTTGTGCGATCCGACAATGTGTATGACCAAAAAAGAATGGGTTGATTTTTCCCGGAGGCATAAGAGGAAACCGGATAAAAAATACATACTAACCTATTTTCTAGGGAGCCGACCTGTAAAGGTAAATGACATTCTGAATAAGTATTCCGGCACCTTTGAGGTGGTTCACTTAACCTCTTTTGATTCCCCTGAATTCTATGCGGCAAATCCCTCTGAGTGGGTTGATTATATAAATGATGCAAGCCTCTTTTTAACCGATTCGTTTCATGGGGTCGCTTTTGCGATTCTGCTACAAACCAGTTTCTCGATTTATGGTCGAGTTGGCGGAGAAAGCATGCATACCCGGATTGGCAATATCTTGAATAAATTTGAGTTGGAGGATCGATACGAACTAGGCCCTAATCATGCTTCGTTGTTTGAGATGGATTTTTCGCATACCGAAAAAATAACTGAGCTCGAAAAGGCACGTGTCCTAGACTTTTTAAAAACCTCCATGAAGATTAATTAAAATGAACGAACGCAAAGCAGGACTCATTCTATCGTATGTATCGTTAGGAATTGGGAATTTAATTTCCCTTTTCTATACCCCCGTAATGCTGCGTTTATTAGGGCAAAGTGAGTATGGGCTGTATAGTTTGGTTGGCTCAATTATTGGATATCTTGGTCTGCTGAACTTTGGCTTCGGTGGGTGCTATATCCGTTTTTATTCACGCTATAATGCAAAACATGATGAGGCGGGTGTGGCCCGTCTAAACGGCATGTTTTTGGTTGTTTATCTTTTAATCAGTTTGTTGGTAGTGGCTTCAGGAACCGTGTTAACGTTAAACGCGGATCATGTTCTGGGCTCCAGACTTTTGGCATCTGAGCTGGATACTGCGAAGATACTTATGGG
>JAVCCS010000130.1 GCA_030765365.1 Candidatus Theseobacter exili | reverse complement strand
TTCGTTTCGAATTGTACCCGACTACAACTATCTACTTTCACACTTATACTTTTACAACAATCAAATGGAAACTCCGGTAATTTAGATAGATGCTCTTTTTCTTCATTAAAAAGGTTTCCTATAGGATGGTCTATTGGAATAAAAACTTCTTTTTGATTCTTTCTTACTTTAGATATATATTTCCGCACCCCGCTCACATCCACTAAAATTCTTCTCTTGTATTAACCGTTCATAAATCCGGGCGGCTGTGTGTCTTTGTTTCTTCGGATGTTGTCCATCTTCTTTCAATATCGTATCAATAAAATCTTTTACAGGATCTATAACTGGCCGTTTAATTTCTTTACTTCTGTGATATTCAGGTGGTGAAGAATCTCGAACTGCTTTCCTTACTGTGTTCCTTGCTCGTCCCAATTCCCGCGATATCTGCCTTAGGGCTTGCCGAATAATAAAATTAACCATTTTCCAGAGGTGATTTTGGAGTGAGACAAGGAGCGAAGAGTATTGTGTAGTAAATCTACGCAAGCGATGAGCAACACAGTCGCAGCCCAAAAGCGACCTGGCCCTTTGGGGAGTCATATTTCCTACAAAGCATTGCGGTGTTGCTCCTTGGCTATGTGCCATAGGCACAAAGCCTTCGTTGCGCCTTGCACTGACTTCAAATCTATGACTCCAAATAGTCAATTTAATTGTTTGGTAAGCCCTGTTCCCAATGTGAAATTGTAAAACCTATAACTTTATTCTTTTTTGTAATTTTACTGTATATTTTATCATTGCCAATCTGCTTTTTATTACTCTCTTTTCTTTGATGATGTAACAAATACAATACTTATATTTGCCTGTGAAGCGATTGAATGATATAATTGTATCATATATTGAAGCGATTAGATGGATTAATTGTTTCAGGAGACTCTGATAAATGAAATACATTTGGGAACGCAAAAAGTGGTTTGATTTTAAATATGATAATGAGGTTTTGCTAAAGCCGTTAAGCCAACTGAGGGTTTTACAGGGAAAATTATTGGGCCGCGTTGCATCACTTGATATTAAACTTGAAACCGAAGCTCAAGGCGCTATTTTAGTTGAAGAAACTCTTCGGACAGCGGAAATTGAAGGGCAGAAACTTAACCGGGATGCGGTTCGTTCATCGGTGGCTGTGAGGCTTGGTTTGCCGCGAGGCGTTGGCACGCAAAACAGGAATATTGACGGTTTGGTGGATGTCCTGCTGGATGCTGTGCGTTTTCATGACAAGCCTTTGACGCTGAAGCGTCTTAATGGTTGGCAGGCGGCGCTGTTTCCTTCGGGTTATTCTGGTTTAAGAAAAATCAGGACGGGAAAATTGCGGGGAGATGAGCTTATGCAGGTCGTGTCCGGACCCATTACCAAAGAAAAGGTACATTTTGAAGCATTGCCAAAGGAACTCCTTGCCGAAGAAATGCAACTTTTCCTGAAATGGTGGCGTTTTTCACTTGACAGGATGGATGGCATATTGCGTGCAGCGACCGCTCATCTGCGTTTTGTGACAATCCATCCTTATGAAGATGGCAATGGCCGTTTAGCCAGGGCGTTAACGGACATGGCTTTGGCCCAGGACGAAAAATTGAAAGTCAGGTTTTACAGCGTCTCTTCTGAGATTATGCGTACCAGAGATGAGTATTATAAAATTCTGGAAGATGTACAAAAATGCCGTGTCAATGTGATTCAATGGTATTTCTGGTTTATCAAATGCGTCACCTCAGCCATTGAGCGTTCCCAGGACATAATTGCCAACGTATTTATGCGAGTTGACTTCTGGAATCGGCATGCCCAGACTCAACTTAATGAGCGCCAGAAGAAAGTCTTAAACCGTATTCTGGAAGCCGGTCCCGGAAATTTTGTCGGCGGACTGACAACGCGTAAGTATACGGGCATTGCCAAGGTAAGCCGTGCCACGGCATTTCGTGAAATTGCGGACATGCTTGACAAGAAAATCCTGCATCAATTACCAGGCAGAGGACGCAGTGTTCATTACGATTTAATCTGGCCAGAGGAGAACACAAAATAATGCCTGAAAAGTTGACATCTGTCTATCTAATGTCAACTTTACGAACCTTTATGTTAACAGCGATGGAATTTATGTGGATGAAACACCAGCAAAAAACTGGATGGAAAGTTTCAAGGATGTATTCAACCCATACAAATACTTGATTTCTTACAGACAATCTTATATAATCTAATATAATATCATATAGTTAGAATATAGGATTATTGACTATGAGAAACACGCTTGAGAAAAGAATTCGGAATATACCGTCGTCTGTCTGGTCAAAGATAGCCCGGATAGACGAACTGAAAGGGCAGTGGATTGCCGGCGCGAGATTAAGCCCTCAATTGCTGGGACGCCTCAAAAGGTCTGTTTTGATTACCTCCACAGGCGCTTCCACCCGTATAGAAGGAGTGCGGCTTTCCGATGAGGATATAGAAAAACTGATGTGCGGTATTTCCATCCAGAAATTCTCTGACAGGGATAAACAGGAAGTTAAAGGATACTACGAATTATTACAGAAAGTCTTTGATTCCTGGAAGACACTTAAATTTTCCGAGAACACGATAAAACATTTTCATAAAGAGATACTGAAATATGTTGAAAAAGATATTCGTCATCGGGGAGAATACAAAAAACAGGAAAACAAGGTTCGGATGATAGATAAAGCCGGGAAATCAATCGGCGTTCTCTTTGACACTACGCCCGCTTATCTTACGCCCAAAGAGATGCTTGAACTGGTAGAATGGACACAGGATGCTCTTAAGAGTAAAGAACATCATCCGCTTATTGTTATTGCCAATTTTCTCGTCGAATTTCTGAAGATTCATCCTTTCCAGGACGGCAACGGCCGCCTTTCAAGAATTCTGACCAACCTCCTTCTCTTACGGGCAGGATACTTGTATATGCCCTATGTTTCTCATGAAAAACTGATTGAAGACAACAAACCGGATTACTATATGGCTTTGAGAAAAAGTCAGAAAACATTCAACACCAAAAAAGAGGACATCATTCCCTGGTCGGATTTCTTTCTGACCGTATTTCTCGCACAGTCAAGAATGGCTATTGATTTGCTATCCGAGGAAGATATTGAAAAAATACTTTCGCAGAAGCAAATTGCTGTCTGGCAGTATCTCAATCAGGTCAAAGAAGCAGCGCCGGGAGAAATAGCCGGAAAAACCGGGGTTGCCAGGCCAACAGTCAATCAATCCCTTGACAAACTCTTGCGGCTCAAGAAAATCGAGCGTCTCGGACTTGGAAGAAGTACGAGATACAGAAAATTGTATCTTCCGCCTCTACCCCGAAAGAGATAAGTATTCCCCGCCTCTTTCATTCTATCTTTTCCTTCTGTGCATAAAAAGTGTTTTAAGTTCTTTTTAAATGAAGAAGTTAACCTCCATTAAAACAAGGGGATATTATCTTCTATTAAATCTTCAGCGATAAGAAGTGGGTCAGCAACAGT
>JAVCCS010000174.1 GCA_030765365.1 Candidatus Theseobacter exili | reverse complement strand
TTGATTTATATTCAAGGAGCAACTCATGGCTTTACTCCACGGGGTGTAAAAAATAATTCAAAATATTTTTTGAATAAACACCTTGAAAATATCTGTAAAAATATTCCTTAGAAACAGAAAAGCATTCGTGAATTATTTTACTGATTCAGACGATAGTTTCCACAAGTAAGTGATGTTAGTTGTATGTCCAGATTTTTAGATGCTTGAGTTACTATTAAAAGCTGTGGGAAATAAGAAATACAAAAAACTTGGAAGGGTATGGTACATGGGGAAATTATGAATAATTTAGGATTATTTCAGTTGAGAAATTCACGCATAATGATTAGAGATAGCTTGAATGATAACGATAGAGAAAAGGGATTTTTTTCGCTGACTTAGCTAATAATTACCGTAGGTATGTGATGTTTAAAAGTTGTGTAGTTATATGTATTCAAAATAATTTTCAGGTGCTGGGGCTTCGTTTAAAAGCTAAAGGCAATGAGAAATATTTTGCTGAGAATCAGTTTGCAGGGACTTATTTGAAAAATGATGGTCCTGGCGAAATGCTACAGCTTGCCATGGATAGTTTGAATGCTCAGAGTTGTGATAGAATTATTCTTACTGGGCAGATTGAGCAAAGCGGTGTTTTTGAAATCCGAATGCCTAAACTCAATTATGATGAATTACGCCATGCTGTTGAATATGAATTGACCAAACATATACCTTTGCCTTCGAGTGATATTGTTTGGAGCGCCCGGGTTGTTCCCGATGAGAATGAAGATTCTGAAGAGCATTTAAATCGGGTTCGGGTTGTTTTTATGTTGCGAGACAACTGGACGAAGTTTATTTCAGAATTGCAGATTAGAGGGCTTAATATTGATATTTTTGTTAATCCTTTTATGAGTATTGATCCATTTGCTGATGGAGAGAATGTTGCCTTGCCGATGATTGATGATGAATATGTTTTTTTGAGCAATTCTGATGGTTTGAGGAAAATGAGTTTTGCTGAGAACATAGTGCAAGACGAAGCACAGAAAAAACAAATCTTAGATTGTTTTGTTTGGGATAAACAGGAAGCTGTGGAAAAATATTTTATTTGCATGTTAGTTGCTAGGTATGTGATAAGTGGCGAATATGATAAATATGAAAAGAAACTTGTTTTGAAGTTGCCACAGAGTTTGATTCCGCAAAGAAATAAAGTATTGAAATGGCTTACTGTGATAAGTGGAATCGCGGCTTTGCTTTGTGTTGATATGTTGTTGTATCAGGCTCGCGAGAAAGTCTATTGCGTATATTCTGAACAGAAGAACGCCATAAATCTGGTTGAAACTCAAATCGAAAATCTACAGAAGCAAAATGCCGTCAGCAAGAAGAATGAAAAGCTTTATAAAAAAATAAATGGAAGCGTCCCGGCTAATTTAAATCCTTTGCGTGTCATGGCGTTCTTAGCTCAAAAATTGCCCAAGTTTATTTGGATTCGTAGCTACAATATGACCTCAGATAAAATTCATTTAAGCTTGACCAGCAGTAAAGATCCGGGCAATCTTATGTCAAAATTACGTAACGGCAAGCTCTACAATATTGAAAACATTCGAAAGTCCCGGCGTCATGACGGAACTTATTATTTGTACCTGATGCTTGCGTCTCCTGATACGGGAGACAGATAAATGGGATTTTTAAATAAAGAGATTAAGAATAAAAAATTAATATTTTTAACAGCAATAGCCCTGATTATTTTTATAATTGTCAGTGTTGTTTTTGTGTCTGAAAACCTTGAAGTGATTTGGCCGACAGAAGATATTTTGTTTAAACAGAAAAAGACTTATCGTCGTTTAAAGTCTAAACTAGAAAAATCTCAGGAGCTTCGCACTAGGTTTTTAAAGGAAGAAAATGCGGTAGCAGAGAAAGTTAAAGCTTTTTATCGAGAAAACGACAAACTTAAAGCTGATATATATATGCGGCAGCGGATAGAGCATGCCGCGAAGTTTTCGAGTTTGGTCTTAAAATCAATGAGCAGTATTAAGAAAAAGCTAATTAAAGAAGGAACGCTTTCTCTCGAGGTAAGCATAAGTGCTGAAGGAAGTTTTGAAAAAGTCATCATATTTTTTCAAGAATTGAATAAAAACAAAGTTGGTCTTTACTGGGTAAACTGTTATTTGCGCCCCTCCGGCAGAAAGAAAGAGACTCTAATAAATGCGACCGGAGTTCTGCGCATGATAAATACAGATGGCAAATTATTTGGAACAAAGAAAGAGGCTAAAAAATGAGAAAGGTATATCTGATTTTAAATACAATTTTCATTATCGCTATTGTTATGCTGCTCAATACTTACGCCAACAGTATTGAAGCTTCAGAAAAATCCTCAAACACAAAAGAGAAAATCAGAAAGCAAATTAAGAAAATCAGAAAAAAACGCCGTGCAAAAGTTGTTGTTCGTGATGAAAATCTTGTTGCTGTTTTGAATAACAGTAATTTATTTGAAGTCAACCGGGGAGAAGAAATTGTTGCTGAAACAAAATCCGCCGCAACAAAGAATAATAGCAGTTTTAAGCTGATGGGCGTTTGTCATTATGGGGAATTAAAAGGTGCAATCATTAGCAGCAACAGTAGATCAAAAACTTCTTCAGGGAAAAGTTATTTTACAATTGGCGAAGATGTTGGAGATGGTTACAAACTTTATGAGATTGCGGCAAAAACCGTAATTTTAAAAAACGGGAGCAGAAAAATAACTCTTGAACTGGTAAAGGCTGAAAGCAAACCGCAAAGGAGACCTACGGCTAGAACTCGCAGACCCAGAGTTACTCCTCGCAGGTCGACTAGAAACAACAAGACTCGCAGATGATATATAATAATATAAATGGAGCTTTAAAGATGAAAAGAAATTTTATTATAATGTTGGGTGTTTTATTTATCGCTGGTTTGTTTATTGCCGGTTGCGAAACTACAAAAGGTAAGAAAAAGAAGAAGAAAGCTGAAAATGATAGAGAATATAATTTTGGCGGGATGAAAAATGTGAAAACAGTACGGTATCCAATGGAAAAAGAAATGGTTAAAAGTTATAAATTCCCCAAACAAGAAAGTCCTTTGGCTACACTAAAAGTTAAGAAGCCGGAAATTACTAAGGAAACGGACGTACAGCCTTTTTATATGAAGCACATTAAAAAAGCCGGGAACGCTAATGAAGCATCAAAAGTAACAATTAATTTTAGCGGGGCAAATCTTGGTGATGTTGTTCCGGCATTTGCTCAGATATTGAAGTTTAATTACAGTATAGATCCGATGTGCACTGGCAGTGTTACGATGTCTTTAGACTCGAAATTAAGCGCAAAAGAATTATGGAAGATTTTTGAACAAATGCTGTGGATGTGCGGAGCATATTGTTCTTCATCAGGAGATTTAATCAGGATTTTGCCGCAGTCAAAGATGTCTATGCAGCAGCAAATCGGCTTTGGTAAGGATATGGTATCTCAGGAAAATGTTGAACTTTTGTTTTATCCACTACGGTATGCGGATGCAAAGAAACTGGTTGAGCAGTTGAAGCCGTTTACACATAAGGGTGGAACTTTCATTGCTCTGGAAAGGCAGAACGCATTAATGCTAGTGGATTCTCCGGCGAATATTCCAAAGATGTACAGTTTAATCAAGGCAATGGATCAAAGAGATAAAATGAGCTGGCACAAATCAGTTATTCCATGCCACAATGTTTCTTCTGGAAGAGTCATAAAAGAATTGAGTGAGATTTTGCCGGTTTTAGGCTTCAAGGTTTCTCTTGATTCTGACAAGCCAACCCCGGGAGCAATACAATTAAGTAATCTTGAACGCCTACAGGTAATTATTGCTTCCGCTGCTACAGAAGAAGCCATATTGGAACTGAAACGCTGGGTGGATATTTTGGATAAAGCAGAGGTAGGAGAGCAGGAAAGGGTATTTATTTATCCTGTAGTGAACGGCAAGGCAGACGAGTTGTCTCAGGCATTGTCAGTTATTTTTCCAATGGAAGGAGCAAGTATGGCTTCCGAAAATACGAAAAAGGCAGCTTCGTCATTTAAAGGAACTCCAGCATCTAAAGTTAAAAGCACTGCAAAATCTCCGGACGGACCCGGAAGTGTTTTTGAAATACCCGTAAAGATATTTGCGGATTCTATTCATAATCGACTGGTAATCAGAACTACTCCACGAGCTTATGCTATGATGAAGGCGGTAATTGAGCGTTTAGATACGGTTCCCACACAGGTTCTGCTGCAAGTCCTTGTGGTTGAGATCAGTCTTAACAAAAACACTAAATTCGGTATCGAATTCTCTCAGCAACCCGGGGGCACTATAG
>JAVCCS010000309.1 GCA_030765365.1 Candidatus Theseobacter exili | reverse complement strand
GCAAGAATCTTTTATGGAAATTTTTAGGGATCACTATTGTCGTTGGTTTTGCGATATGGAAACTGGTTCCTCCTGATAAAACAATTAACCTGGGACTTGACCTTCAAGGCGGTATGCACTTGGTTTTGCAGGTTGAAACTGGCAAGGCTGTTGAGTTTGAAACAGACAGAGTCAATAAGGATATTCAAAAAACTTTGGATGAAAAAGATATCCGGTATGATTCTATTCAGACAAGGGGAGAGGATGAGCTAGTAATTGTATTTACTCATTCAGATTCACGTTATCGTGCCGGAGATCTGATTGCAAAAGCATTTACAACTCTACAGGTACAGCAAGAAGAAACCAAAAAACTTGTTTATAAACTGAAAGAGGCAGAGGTTAAACGGATTGCTGCTCGTGCGCATAAACAGGCTCTGGAAGTAATTAGAAAAAGGGTCGATAGGTTTGGTGTGTCCGAACCATCAATTCAGTCGCAAGGGAAAGACAGAATAGTTGTTCAGTTGCCTGGTATTAAAGATTTGGCGCGAGCTGAAAGAATTCTTAAGAAAACTGCTCTTTTAGAATTCAGGCTTGTTAGTGATGATACAGAAAAGCTTAAAGAAGCGCTTGAGGGAACCCCCCCTCCGGGATACGAAGTGCTTTATATGATTGTTTATGATAAGAACACAGGGGAACAGCAGATTCCGTTTCTGGTCAAGAAAAAGCCAGAATTGACTGGTGCACATCTTGTGGATGCAAGACCTACTTTCGGTTCTCAACTCAATCAGCCTGAAGTATCGTTCACTCTTGATAGATCCGGAGGGAAGATATTTTCAGTTGTTACTGAAAAGAATATTGAAAGAAAACTTGCAATTATTCTTGATGGTGAAATTCAGTCTGCACCGGTAATACGCAGTAAAATACCGAGCGGCAGAGGCGTTATTACAGGACGCTTTTCACCTGAAGAGGCAAAGGACCTGGCCGTAATACTAACAGCCGGTGCATTACCTGCGCCTGTCAAGATACTTCAGAATATCCGCATTGGTCCATCTTTGGGTCGGGATTCGATTCGCAAAGGCATTACATCTGCACTTTTCGGTTTTGCGGTTGTGATCATTTTTATGATGATCTACTATTTGCTTGCCGGAGTTATTGCTGATTTTGCATTGTGTTTGAATATTATACTTATTTTGGGAGCGTTGGCTTTTCTTAAAGCAACTCTCACACTTCCCGGCATTGCAGGTATTATTCTAACAATAGGTATGGCAGTGGACGCAAACGTTCTTATTTTTGAACGTATTAGAGAGGAAATGTCTATTGGAAAGCGTGTTAGAACTGCAATTGAAACAGGGTTCGATCGTGCAAAAATTACAATTCTAGATGCAAACATCACAACATTTTTTACAGCGGCTGTTCTTTATACTGTAGGTACCGGTCCAGTACAGGGATTTGCCGTAACATTGATGTGGGGTATTGTTTCAAGTTTGTTTACATCTTTAATTGTTTCCAGAACAATATTTGAAATGATGGGGTTAAGAAAGAGTTTTGAAAAGCTTAGGATGCTTAGCTTTTTCGGAAAAACAAATATTGATTTTATTGGCAGGAGATATTATGCATATATAATTTCCGGCGTGCTTATTCTGGCTGGAATGACTATGTTTTCCATACGTGGCAGTCAGAACTTCGGCGTTGATTTTACCGGTGGAGATTTAATTCAGCTTCGCTTTGAGAAACCTGTAACTGCAGATCTTATTAGAGAAAAAATCACTGAAATAGGATATGGTGACAGTACTATTCAGATGTTCGGTGATAATCAGGAAGTTCTAATTAGAACAAAGTTTGAAAAAGGTCAGGAGATTGAGGATCATCTGAAAGAATCTATAACTGATAATCCTTTTGAAGAGAGGCGGTTAGAAAGGATTGGGCCTGCAATTGGATCTGATCTCAGGCAAAAGGCTGTTTACGCATTATTTTACGCGATGCTCGTTATCATTGTTTATGTTGCGTGGCGTTTTGGCGGAAAAGGTGCTGAAGCATTAATAACAATGGGAATAGCCGGTGGTTTAGGATGGCTTGCGATAAAATATCTGCCGTTCACCTACCACTTTTTCTTCGTTATAGTAATATTTCTTTTAGCTCTTGCAATATGCTGGATGCTCAAGTTTGAGTTTGCGATGGGTGCTATCATTGCGTTGGTACATGATGTTTTAATAACGCTGGGTTTCTTCGCATTTACCGGGAGGGAATTGTCTCTGCCTGTAGTTGCAGCACTTCTGACAATCATCGGTTATTCATTGAATGACACGATTGTAGTTTTCGACAGAATCAGAGAAGACATGAAACTGATGAAGAAGAGCAACCTGGATATAATAATTAACACAAGTATTAACCAGACATTATCCAGAACAATACTTACATCATTAACAACTCTTTTTGTGGTTGCTTCACTTTACTTTTTTGGTGGTAAGGTAATAAATGACTTCGCTTTCGCATTACTTATAGGTGTTATGGTCGGTACGTATTCATCTATATATGTAGCCAGTCCTATTATTCTTGAATGGCATAGAAAAGCAGCGAATGCAACCCTTGAGTTGGAAACTGCTGGCAAAGGAAAGAAAAATAAAAAAGGAAAGAAAAAGTAGTTTTTCTAAAGTATAGTTGACAGAAAACTAAATCTAAAATATAAATAATCAAAAATCTTCGGGGCAGGGCGAAATTCCCTACCGGCGGTTCAGCCCGTTTTTCCTTTGTGAATATCGGGTTTAAAGCCCGCGAGTCTTCAAAACAGAATATTGAATTAAATAATTAGTGCAGTACTCTGTGAAAGAGATTGAAACGGTGAAATTCCGTTGCCGACTGTAAAGTCAGGATGAGAGAAGATTCTTAGCGTAAATATTTTAAAAAACCCCGAAGATCTAACTTCGGGGTTTTTTTTTGATAAGTTTAGATAAAAAAACAGGGTGACATATTTTTAATTAGGTAATTAAGGAATAACAGTTATGGGTTTTGATTCTGTAGAAAAGGCAATTGAGGATATAAAAGCTGGTAAAATTATAATTATTACGGATGATGAGGACCGTGAAAACGAGGGCGATCTGGTTATGGCTGCTGAAAAGGCTACACCGGATGCAATCAATTTTATGGCTAAATATGGACGAGGATTGATATGTGTTCCGATTGAATCAAAAAGACTTGATGAGCTTGATATTCGTCCAATGGTTGAGAAAAACCGTGATAATTATGACACTGCATTCACTGTATCAGTAGATGCTGGAAATGGAATTACAACTGGTATATCTGCCGCAGACAGGGCCAGGACAATACAGGTGCTAATAGATTCGTCAACAAAGAGTGAAGATCTTGTGTGTCCTGGTCATATATTTCCGTTAAGAGCTAAAGATGGAGGCCTTCTTTTCCGCGCAGGGCATACTGAGGCATCTGTTGATTTAGCCAGGTTGAGCGGATTGTACCCGGCGGGTGTTATTTGTGAAATAATGAATGATGATGGAAGCATGGCACGTTTTAATGATCTTGTCAGTTTTAAAAAGAAACATGGTTTTACAATGTGTAGTATTGGTCAGATTATCAGTTATCGCAGAAAGAACGAAAAACTGATTGAAAAAAGTGTCGTTTCAGAAATTCCAACAGAATATGGTTTGTTTAAAGTTGTTGCTTATAGATCTTTGGTAGATAATCTTGAACATGTTGCATTGTTTCAGGGGAATATTGCTTCAGAAGAACCTGTTCTTGTGCGTGTTCATTCGGAATGTTTAACGGGAGATCTCTTTGGTTCATTAAGATGTGATTGTGGACCTCAGCTTCAGCAATCAATAAAAAATATTTCAAAAGAAAAAAGAGGAGCTATTGTTTATATGCGCCAGGAAGGGCGCGGGATTGGCCTTATGAACAAACTGCGTGCTTATAATCTTCAGGATGGAGGACTTGATACAGTTGAAGCGAATATTCATTTAGGGTTTGAGCCGGATTTAAGAGAATACGGAGTAGGTGCACAGATATTGAATGATTTAGGAATTAACAAAGTGAAGTTAATGACTAATAATCCGAAAAAGATAATAGGTTTGGAAGGTTATGGAATTGAAATCGTTGATATTGTTCCGTTACATATGCCGGAAACTGAGCATAATAGAAGGTACTTAAAAGCAAAAAAAGAGAAAATGGGGCATATGCTGCCTGATAAATAGGTTGGAGAACAGATTTTGATGAAGGAGAATAGAAAACAGGGGATATTAAAGATATGATTGAAAGGAGAAAAATATGAAAGAATTACAAGGTTTTTTGATATCAAAAGCAAAGAAATATGCAATTGTTGTTAGCAGGTTTAATGAATTTATAACATCAAAACTGGTTGAGGGGGCAAAAGATTGTTTGATAAGGCATGGTGTTGAAGATGATGAGATTACATTATGTCGTGTTCCTGGGGCTTTTGAAATACCGCCGGCTGCGAAAATGTTGGCAAAATCAGGAGAATACGATGCAGTGATTTGTTTGGGTGCAGTTATTCGAGGTGAAACTCCGCATTTTGATTATGTTGCTGCTGAATCTGCAAAGGGAATAGCAAAAATTTCTATGGACAGTGAGATTCCAGTTATTTATGGTGTCATAACAGCTGATACTTTGGAACAGGCAATAGACAGGGCCGGAACAAAAGCAGGGAATAAGGGAGCTGATGCAGCCGTATCGGCTATTGAAATGGTAAACCTTACAGAAAAGATAGACGGAAAGAAATGACGAATCAATTGCAAAAATCGACAAGACGCAAGGCTAGAATATATGCTTTACAGATGATTTTTCAAAACGATATTAATCCAATTGATACAGAAGTGGGCGTGGCAGATTTTTATAATTTTATAGAAGCTAAAAAAGAGGTGCGCAAGTTTGCTGAAGAACTGTTTAATTTGACTATGGATAATTTGGATAAGATTGATGAGTTCATTATTGCTACTGCTACTAACTGGTCTTTGCACAGAATTACTGCGGTTGATAGAAATTTGCTTCGTTTAGCTGTTTGTGAGCTTTTGTTTAGAGACGATATTCCGTATGCAGTGAGCATAAATGAGGCTGTTGAAATTGCAAAAAGCTTTAGCAGTGTAGAATCAGGTAAGTTTGTCAACGGTATTTTGGACAATATTAGAAAGAAGATTGAAGCTAAGGAAAACAAATAGATGTTACGTTTTTTTAAAAAGGGCTTAAAAAAGACGCATGAGAAACTGGTAACAGGGCTTAACAAGGTTGTTTCGAGTTGGGGGACGGAACTGGATGAAGATCTATTAGAAGAACTTGAACAGATTCTTGTTGAGACTGATATTGGTGTGGAAAATGCTTTAGAGATTATCGATAAAATAAGATCGTTAAAAGTGGCAAAGGCTGATCCTGATAATATTTATAAGCTGATAGAAGAAAATATTCTGGAAACATTAGGTAAGGGAAAAAGCGATATTGTTCTCAAAGACGGAAATTCTCCAAAAGTTATACTTTTCATTGGAGTTAATGGTACCGGCAAAACAACAACCCTTGCAAAAATGGCAAATCAGTTAAAGAACCAGGGAAATCGTGTAATTATTGCTGCCTGCGATACTTTTAGAGCTGCAGCTGTAGAGCAGTTGAAGATATGGGCCTCAAGAGTCAATGTTGATATTGTTCAGCATGGACAGGACGCTGATGCATCAGCGGTTGCATTTGATGCTGCTGAAGCTGCTGTTGCACGTGGTGCAGATTATTTGCTTGTTGATACTGCGGGAAGATTCCATACCCGTGTCAATCTTCTGGAAGAACTTAAAAAGATAAGAAGAGTTTTAGCAAAAAAAATACCCGGTGCACCTCATGAAACATTGCTTGTTCTTGACGCTACTACTGGTCAAAATGCTTTACATCAAGCAGAAACATTTGAAAAGGAACTTTCTTTGACCGGTCTGGTTTTGACAAAAATTGACGGTACTGCAAAAGGCGGTATTGTGGTGTCGATTATGAAAAAACTGGATGTGCCTGTTAAATTTGTTGGTTTGGGAGAAAGTCTTGAAGATCTTCAGCCTTTTAATCCCAAAGAGTATGTTCAGGCCTTATTAGAACATTAATCATGTATCTACTGAAAAGAGAATAGAATTTATTACTGTTCTTATTTATGGATAGTTGTCAAACCTCATCCGGTGAAAAATGACTGAAGATGAAAAATACATGTCAAAAGCTATTAAGCTTGCAAAAAACGGTGCCGGAGCTGTAAGTCCAAACCCCATGGTTGGTGCTGTTGTGGTTAATAATAGAAGGATTGTCGGCTCTGGATATCATGAAAAATTCGGAGGCAGTCATGCTGAAGTAAATGCGCTGCAAAAAGCAGGCAAAAATGCTTACGGTTCAATCTTGTATGTATCTCTGGAACCCTGTTCAACAAAAGGGAAAACCCCGCCGTGTGTTCATTCCATTATTGCTTCAAAGATTAAAAGGGTTGTTATTGGGACTAAGGATCCCAATCCGGCTCATAACGGTCGTGCTATAGAAATATTGAGAAACTCAGGTATTAAAGTTACATGCGATATTTTAAAAGAAAAGTCTGACGAATTAATTGAAGGTTTTGCTGAATATCAGAAAACAGGGCTGCCTTTTGTAACTGTAAAAGCAGCTGTTTCTTTAGATGGTAAAATCGCAACCAGAAGTGGAGATTCAAAATGGATTTCTTGTGATAAATCAAGAAGGCATGCACACCAGTTGCGGTGGATAAATGATGCCGTTATGGTAGGCAGTTCGACGGTTATAAGTGATGACCCCTTATTAACTGTACGTTTTCGGGCTCAGAAGAAAATAAGCCGTCAGCCTTTAAGGTGTATTCTTGATACAAAATGTTCAATACCGTTAGATGTTAATATGTTTTCAGAAAACATGGTTGATAATACGATAGTTTTCTGTTCTGAGAAGACAGATAAAAACAGGGTAGATACTTTTAATAAACAGGGAATTAAAACTGTTTGTTTACATGAGAGAAAGGGAATGGTTCCTGTAAAAGAAGTTTTACAATGGCTTGGCGATGAGGGGATAACGAGCGTATTGATAGAAGGCGGAGGAGAATTGATTGGATCTGCTTTTGATGAAGAGGTTGTTGATAAGATTGTCTGGTTTGTTTCACCACAGATTATTGGGGGAAAAAATGCAGTAATGAGTGTTTCGGGTAAGGGTGTCGATAATGTAAAAGATGCCTGGAAAATAAAAAGAATGTGTTCAAGAAAGATAGGCGATGACTGGCTTTTTAAGGGCTATTTGTAAAATCACTTATATTTAGTGAAGTTTGACTGCAATGGTTTTACAATGTTTTTTGATTGAATAATGGAATATTGGGATTGGAATAATCAGTCATTGTTAATTGATCTGATTATAAAGCAAAACAATCAAGGAAAATTATGTTTACAGGATTAATAGAGGATATAGGCAGAGTAATATCTATAAGAAAAGCTTCTGGCGGCGGTGTTTTGCAAATAGAATCGTCTATCAGTGGTCTGGATTTATCTATTGGTGAGAGCATTGCTGTAAATGGCATATGTCTTACACTTGCAAAAAAAACTGGGAAGAATCTTTTTTTTGATGTTTTGGCAGAGACTCTTTCTAAAACGAATCTCGATAATTGTAAAAAAGAAAAATCAGTTAATATTGAGCGTGCTCTGCAGGTGGGAGGAAGGCTTGGCGGCCATTTTCTTCAGGGGCATGTGGATGGTCTTGGAAAAGTTATTTCAAACGGAAGCATAAACGGTGAGTGGCAGATTGAAATAGGCTTGCAGGAAACCGGTTGCCTGAAATATCTTATTCAAAAAGGGTCGATAGGTATTGACGGAGTCAGTTTGACGATAGCTAAGATAGATAATAGCTGCTTTACAGTATGCGTTATACCTGAAACATTGCGTTCAACTAATCTGGCTGATAGAAAACGCGGGGATTATGTAAATCTTGAATTCGATATGATCGGGAAATATGTATTAAGTCAGCTGGAAGGATTCAAAGATAAAAAAACAGTGTTAAGTATGAAATATCTTGAAGAAAAAGGTTTTTTGTCTTGACACTCTGATATGTAAATGTAAAATACTGCGAACTTGTTAAGTATTTTATGAAAGGAAGAAACATTGACTCAGGTTATTCTTAAGAAAAATGAGCCGGTTGATAAAGCTTTAAGACGTTTAAAAAAAGCTATGAATAAAGAAGGTATTATGAAAGCCATGAAGCGTCTTAGATATTTTGAAAAACCTTCAGAACAACGCCGTAGAGAAAAAAAAGAAAGTGCTAAAAAAGGATAGTATTATTATCCGCTCCATCCAATATTTATATGTCTATCATTCAACTCTTGTGATATAAGTATTTACAATCTGATTAAATGTAAATTTGGGTTAAATCAAAGTTGTATTCCTTAAATATATTCCAATTGACAAAGGATGCAGGATGTTTGCACTTTCAACTTCATGGAATGCTTGGAGACATACTTCCGGCAAAGAAATGGTAGAAGATATTCTGAGTTTAGGTTTTAAAAAAATCGAGCTCAATTTTACTGTCAGCCCCGAAATATTTGATCAGATTTTGTCAATAGAAGAAGACGGATCGATACAGGTAACCAGTCTGCATAATTACTGTCCTTTTCCTTCATCAAAAAAAAAGCGTGTTTCTCCTGATATGTTTTCTCTTTCTTCAATAAATGAGGAAGAAAGACTATGGGCTGTCAAGCAAACATTAAATACATTCGAATCAGCCCTGAGAATTGGAGCTAAGGCAGTTGTGGTCCATCTTGGTTACATTAAGATGAGATCTTTTACACGTGAACTGGTAAGTCTTTTTATAAGAGGAAAAAGAAATACTGAGAAATACGAAAAACTTCTTGGAAAATTCAAGAGTGTAAGGGAGAAAAAATCCGATCAATATTTTAGTGCTGTATGCCGAAGCCTTGAAACTATTCTAAATAAAATAGAAGGCAGTGGTATAGGCTTTGGAATAGAAACCCGTTTTTATGGAAATGAGATTCCTTCCCTTGAAGAGATTGGGGTTTTGCTTGAACGTTTTGAAGGATCTTCAGCTGGGTATTGGCATGATGTAGGACATGCCAGGGTGAAAGATGTTCTAGGTATAGATTCTGAGGATGAACACCTTGATTTATATTGTAATAAAATGATTGGCATGCACTTTCATGATGTTGCCGGGATTAGAGATCACAAAGTTCCGGGAACAGGTAACGTGGATTTTTCTAAACTAGCTCCCTTTATGAAAGATGATTTAATTAAAGTTATAGAAGTTCATCCTCCTTCCACCGCTGAAGACATAATTAGAGGTCTTTCTGTATTAGAGAGATGTAAACTCTAATAAATTATGAATTGAAATATTTGGCAAAAAACAACTATAATGGGCGAGTTTTACTTGGATATGGAGAGTTTGCCTAAGAGATAATTATAAAGAGAGGATTATTGATCATGAAGATTATGGTGATGGGTACTGGATTTGTCGGACTGACCCATGCTGCAGTTTGCTCTGAATACGGTCACATAGTTTATGCATATGATATTGACAGTAGTAAGATAAATGGTTTTTCAACTGGAAACCCTGATAAAATTGAAAAGTATGTCAATGAACCAGGTTTGTCAGATATTGTCAGGGACTCGAACAACAGATCTTTATATTTTACAACTGACTTTAAAACGGCCTGCGACGGAGTAGACGCAGTATTTCTATGCCTTCCAACACCTCCGAACCTGGACGGGTCAACTGATTTAAGCTTCTATGACAAAGCAGTCAATGATCTGGCAAAGGAACTGAATCACAGAAAAAATAAAAAAAGAATAGTTGTTATTAATAAAAGTACTGTTCCTATAGGGACTGCAAGACATCTTCTTAGAATATTTAAAAAACATAATGTTGATAATATTGGAGTTGCATCAAATCCTGAGTTTCTTGCTGAAGGGAATGCAGTTGACCAGTCAAGGCATCCGGACAGAGTCGTTGTGGGTTGTGATACAGAAGAGGATTTCAAAATACTGCGAAGAATATATTCGCAGTTTGTAGACCATGTGAGAATTAAATACATAGAGTCTACCCCTGAAACTGCAGAGGCAATCAAGTATATGGCCAATACTCTTTTGTTAAATTACATTTCATTTTGGAATGGAGTTGGTGCCAGGATAGGCGAGGTTTTTGATAATGTTTTAATCGGGGATTTGCGTATAGGGGTAACATCTGATAATCGTATCAGTACATGGGGTTCGTATGTAAGCAATGGGGCCGGAGGAAGTTGTTTCGGCAAAGATGTAAGGTCTTTAAGATATCAAATGAGTCAAAGGGGAGTCGACACAACGTTTTTGAAAGCAGCATATGATGTAAATGAATATCAGAAGAAATATCTGGTAGATAGAGCAATTAATGAACTGGATTTTATGTTTAATAATAAGAGAATTGCTGTTTTGGGTTTGGCTTTCAAAAAGAGAACCAACGATATGCGTGATGCTTCTTCGATTGAATTAATAGAAACTCTTCTAGGAAAAGGAGTAGAAGAGATACGTGCTTTTGATCCTCTTGCGAACGAAGAAGCTGCCAAGTGTTTCAACCCTCACAAAAACCATCTATTCAGCAGAATTAACTATTTTACTTCGATAGAAGAAGCTGTAAGCGGAACAGATGCGTTGTTTATATCATCTGATTGCGAGGAATTTCGCGGAATATCCGGAGTAATTAACAGGATTGTGAAACCTCCGTATTTAATTATTGACGGACGAAGAATGATCCCTGACTGCGATACGCTTGTTGAGAAGGGTTTTTCTTATGTAGCTGTTGGGTCTAAATCATTGAAAGGAAAAAATAAATGACCTGTGTTCTTATAACAGGTGGTGCTGGATTTATTGGATCTCATCTTGCTGAGAGTCTTGTAAAGACGGATGTTAATATAAAAATAATTGATGATCTTTCTACAGGTCGAATTGAGAATTTAGAGGCTATCAAGGCTGAAAGTAATGTAGATGTTACTGTAGGAAATATCATTGAAGATGATAAGCTGGACACTATGATAGAAGAAGCTGATATAGTCTTTCATTTAGCTGCATCCGTAGGTGTTAAAAATATTGTTGAATATCCTCTTCGTTCTATAATGACAAATGTTAAAGGAACAAGCAGAGTCCTTGAGCTAGCTGCAAAATATCATAAAAAGGTTTTAATTGCTTCAACCTCTGAAGTATATGGAAAAAACAACAATGCTCCTTTAAATGAAGATTCAGAAAGAATTCTTGGAACAACTAAAGTGAATAGATGGTGCTATTCAAACTCAAAAGCACTGGATGAATATATTGCTTTGGCTCATTACAGGACAAGCGGTTTGCCTGTAATTATAGTAAGGCTGTTTAATACATGCGGACCAAGACAATTGGGGCAGTATGGTATGGTATTGCCGAATTTTGTTCGAAAAGCACTTCAAGATAAGCCAATTCAAGTATTCGGCGACGGGCGTCAAACGCGTTGTTTTACTCACGTTAATGATGTTGTTGTTGCTTTGACGGATCTTGTTGAAAAGAATGATTCTGTTGGAGAAATATTCAATATTGGATCCAGTGAGGAAGTTTCAATCAATGAATTGGCCGCTCAAGTAAAAAAAATTACTCAAAGTAAGTCTGAAATCGTGCATATTCCATATGATCAGGCCTATGAAAAAGGATTTGAGGACATGAGAAGAAGGGTTCCTGATATAAGTAAAATTAAAAGATTTATAGATTGGGAACCAGAGAATAATCTGGAAAATATCATTCGTGATGTTATTGATTATGAGTTGATTCATTAGTAAACAATAAGGATAAAACATGAAGAAGTTTCTTTTATTTATTCTGAGAATATCTGTCAGTGCAGGAATATTGTTTTATATATTTACTCGTCCTGATGTGAATATTAGGGAAATTGGAACAGCTTTCAAAAATATTGATTTGAGATGGCTTTTTACAGGATGGGTAACATATTTTCTGGTATTACTGGTGGGCACATTGAGATGGAAGACATTGCTTGTTTCTCATGGAATTAAGGTTGGTTTCAAGGAAACACTTGAATACAATTTTATTGGATATTTTTTTAATAACATGATGCCGAGTTTAACAGGCGGAGACGTAATAAAGGCTTTTTATGTTGCACGTGACACTACGAAAAAAGCTGAAGCTGTCGCTACTATAGTTGTTGATAGATTCCTTGGATTGTTTGCCATGTTGGTATTAGCCTTATTTGGGTCATTAATGAGCCTGGGAAATGAAAAAATGCTGGTTCCTTCTTTAGCTGTGATAGGGATGTTTGTATTGATAAGTATAGGAATTGCGTTATTCATTAACAGAAAAATAATGAGTAAAATTAATATTTTTAAATTGACTAAAAGAAAGTTTGCCATAGAAGCAAAAATTAAAAAGATATATGAAGCTTTTGTGTACTATAGAAATGATAAGAAGAATTTTTTTATTGCATTGGGATTGGCTATAATTGTACAAACTTTAATGATTTTACTCAATTATTCTATAGCAACAGGGCTGGGTTTGTCAGGCGTCAGCATATGGCAATTTTTTATATTTATTCCGATTGCTAATATTATAAGTGCAATTCCCGTGTCTTTTGCAGGATGGGGTATTGGAGAGGGCGCATATAAATTGCTTTTTTCACTGTCAGCTTCACCCCAGGCAGGATTATCAGTAGGTCTTTCAATAATAGTACGTCTGATAATGCTTTCTTACAGTCTGTGTGTAGGATTGCCTGTGTACTTGTTGAATCGTCCTAAAGAGATTAAAACAATAAACTAAAATGAATTCTAAGGAGAAAATAATGAAAGGTGTTGTATTAGCCGGAGGCTTGGGAACAAGGATGATGCCGCTTACTAAGGTAACCAATAAACACCTTCTTCCAATTTATAATAAACCTATGGTTTTTTATCCTATTGAAACTTTAGTACAGGCGGGTATAACAGATATTCTTGTTGTGACAGGAGGAGGCAATGCAGGGGATTTCTTACGTCTTTTGGGCAATGGTAAGGATTTTGGATTGAAAGAAATAAACTATGCATATCAGGAAGGAGAAGGGGGAATTGCTGATGCACTGGCTCTTGCAGAACACTTTGTTGGGGACGATAAAGTTGCTATTATTCTTGGAGATAACATAATAGAGAAAAATATTAAACCTTATGTAGACAACTTTAAAAAACAGGAAAAAGGCGCCAGAATATTGCTGAAAAAAGTTCATGATCCGGATAGGTTCGGTGTTCCTGTTATCGAGGCAGACAAAATTATTAAAATTGAAGAAAAACCTAAAGAACCGCAAAGTTCATATGCTGTTACAGGGATTTATATGTATGATTCACGTGTGTTTGATATAGTGAAAACTCTTAAGCCATCAGATAGAGGTGAACTTGAAATCACAGATGTGAATAATAGTTATATAGAAAGCAGGCAGCTTGAATACGATATTCTTGATGGATGGTGGACAGATGCAGGAACGTTCGAAAGTTTGTTTCATGCAAGCTGTCTTGTAGAAAAAAAGATTAAAAGCAAAGCCTGAATTTTGCCTTTCTCTGTAATGTTTATTTAATTTGAAAATTAAGTGAGAGTTCATTATGACAAAAAAATATTTAGTAACCGGCGGCGCTGGATTCATTGGTTCAAACTATGTGAGACACATCCTTGAAACCAACGATGACATATCTGTAATTAACCTGGACAAGCTTACATATGCCGGAAATCTGGATAATTTAAAGGATG
>JAVCCS010000028.1 GCA_030765365.1 Candidatus Theseobacter exili | reverse complement strand
TTCTTTCAATGCGATTAGAAAAAACAGGATATGAGGTTGATAGCGCTTCAGACGGGTTTATGGCTCTTGAGAAAATTCGCAAAGATAGACCTGACCTCGTAATTCTTGACCTAATGCTTCCGGAAGTGGATGGTTATAAAGTATGCCGGATGCTCAAATTTGATGAAGCTTATAAAAATATACCTATAATAATGCTTACAGGACGTACCCAGAAAGAGGATAAAAATAAGGGATTGCAGATGGGAGCTGATGCATATATAGTAAAGCCCTTTGAAAGTAGGTACCTTTTGAGAAAGATAGAGGAACTTCTAGGAGGAAGATAGTGGGAGTCAAGAATGGTTGAGGGGAAAAGAAAGAAGCTAGGTGAGATTCTTATTGAAAAAGGCGCGATAACCGGCGAGCAACTGAAGGAGGCTATTGAAAGACAGAGAAAAATTGACGAATTTCTGGGTCAGAGCCTGGTTCGTCTCGGTTTTATAAAAGCGGAAACTCTTGTGGAAGAGTTGAGTTCCCATCTCCGTATCCCCAAAGTGGATCTTTCTAACTATCTCATTGACCCTAAAATTACACATCTTGTGAAAGAAGATATCTGTCGGGAGTATTGTCTTATACCTCTTTTCAAGATTGATAATATCCTCACGGTTGCAATGGCTGATCCAATGAACCTGGGAATTATTGACAGAATACAGTCTGATACAGGCTGCATTGTTGAACCTGTAATAAGCACAGAAACTGGCATAAAAGAAGCGATTGACCATTATTATCGCGCTACTGATACCATTCGGGATATAGTGCAGAGCATCAGTATAGAGAAAGAACCGTCTCTAATTGGTGGCCCGGAAATAGAAGTAGCTGAAAAACCTCCTGTGGTAAAGGCAGTTGACCTTATTGTGTCTCAGGCAATTGCTGATAGAGCAAGCGATATTCATATTGAGCCGGATGAGAATATCCTCAGGGTGCGTTACAGGATTGACGGAATTTTGCATGAAAATCTTCAACTTCCTATCCATCTTCATTCAGTAATTGTCTCCAGAATCAAGATTCTCTCAGGAATGAATATTGCTGAGAAAAGGGTTCCACAGGATGGGCATATTGAATTTAAAGCTGAGGGGAAAGAGGTAGATATGAGAGTATCCACATTCCCAATAATACGGGGTGAGAAAGTTGTTCTCCGTCTTCTGTACCGTGGCGGCATCAGATATGGCTTGACCGAGCTGGGATTTCCGCCTGATATGTTAAAAAAATTTAAATCTCTTATCAGCCGTCCACACGGGATTATTCTTGTTACAGGGCCCACTGGCTCTGGCAAGACAACGACACTTTATGCAGCTCTTGATAAGATAAGCACGAAAGAAATAAATATAACCACAATTGAAGATCCTGTGGAATATGAGCTAAGCAGTCTTAACCAATCGCAGATTAATCCCCGCGCAGGATGGACATTTGAGGCAGGACTTCGCAATATCCTCAGACAGGACCCTGATGTGATAATGGTGGGTGAAATAAGAGATTTAGATACAGCCAGAATGGCTATTCAATCAGCGCTTACAGGGCATCTGGTCTTCTCTACACTGCATACAAACGATGCTTCCGGCGCTGTAACAAGACTCATAGATATGGGAATTGAGCCGTTTTTGGTTTCCTCTTCAATTATTGGCGCATTAGCGCAGAGACTGGTCCGTCTTATCTGCCCTCGCTGTAAGGAGACTTATGAGCCGGAAAAGGACTTTTTAGAAACTCTTGGGCTGGATGCAGGCACAAAGTTTTATAAAGGGAAAGGTTGCCGCAATTGCAACAATACAGGTTACAGAGGAAGAACAGGTATATTTGAGTTCATGATTCCAGAGGAGAAGCTGCGCTCTCTTATTGTTGCTAAATCCCCTCCTCATGTTATCCGTCAGGCTGCGCGTCGCGGGGGTATGGTGACTTTGCGGGAGGCAGGGTTGCCTCTTGTCAGAAATGGCAGGACTACGGTTGAAGAACTCCTGCGGGTTACGCAGGATGAGGTAGGGTAGATGCCTCTTTATCGCTACAAAGGAAGAAAAGAAACAGGTGAAATAGTTGAGGGCGTTTTAGAAGCTCATGATGAGGACGGCATAATGCAAAGAGTCAGTGAACTGGGTTATTCTATTTCCAGTATTTCGCAGGAGCGGACCTCATCTCGTTTTCATTTTCAAGAAGACATCCTTATCAGGTTCTCAAGAATAAGAAAGACTGATATCAGCCAGTTTGCAAGACAACTGGCAACAATGCTTCGCTCAGGACTCACAGCTCTTCAGGCTTTTGACGTTCTGATAGAGCAGAGTGAAAATAAAAAATTCCAGCAGGTTCTCACTCAGGTAAAAAGAGATATAGAAGAAGGAATTTCTTTATCAAATGCGCTGGCGAAGCATCCTAAGATATTTTCTTCTTTGTTTATGAATACATTGAGAGTTGGGGAAGAAAGTGGACGGCTGGAGGAAGTTCTTGACCAGCTTGCTCTATTTCTGGAGAAGGAAGTGGATTTGAGGGCAAAGGTAAAGTCCGGACTGATGTATCCAGCAATGCTGGTAATAACAGCGGTTTTCGTTATCGTGTTTCTTGTCGCATTTGTCTTTCCGAAATTTGCGTATGTTTTTGCCAGGGCGAAGGTTCCCTTGCCTCCCCCAACCAGAATACTGTTTCAGTTCTCGCTTCTCTTGAGGTCGCAATGGTATTTTATTCTCGGTGTCATCGTGGTTATCATCCTGGGCGCTCTTGTGTATATCAGAACACCAGTGGGAAGATTAAGGGTTGACCGCCTGAAGCTTAATCTTCCGCTCTTCGGAAAGCTCTTTCGCAAGGTAGCTATCTCCCGATTCAGCCGGTCCATGGAGATATTGACCCGCAGCGGAGTTAATATTCTAGCTTCCCTCCGTATGGTTAGAGAAAGCGCAGAGAACATGGTTTTCAGGAACGTGTTTGAAAACGTAGAAGCAATAGTCAGCGAAGGACAGGGATTTACCCAACCGCTGGAAAGGAGCGGGGAGTTTCCTTCAATGGCTGTGCAGATGATCCGTGTTGGCGAAGAAACAGGGAGGATGGCGGAGGCGTTTGGGAATGTAGCTGACAACTATGAGCAAGAAGTTGACCGTGTCTTAAAGAATCTGACAGCAATCCTTGAGCCGGTAATAGTGGTCATTATGGCTGCTGTCGTTGGCTTTATCGCTCTTTCAATATTTCTACCCATATTTGATATGATAAAGGTGATCAAATAATGAGAGCGAAAAATGGTCTGAGCGCTATTGGTATTGTATTTTGCGTTGCTATTATTGGTGTGGTTATCTTTGTTGTATTGGGGCGGTGCCGCTCAGTGATTTTTCGGGCTAAAGAAACGCTAATGAAAGCAGAATTGAGAAATCTAAATGCTGGGATTCAGCTTTATTCTATAAAGTATGGAAGCTTCCCGCCAGATATACGATATTTGCTTAACAGAAAAGACTTTTTAGAGCTAAAATGTGAAGTTGATAAAGAGAACTATCCCTTAGACCCCTTTGGGAAAAGATACATCTATGATCCAGGAAATGGGAAAATACATTCCAATACTAAACTTAAAACTAAAAAATGAGAGGAGGTGAGAAAAGATGCTAAAATGCTTAAGAAAAAAAGG
Organism: Candidatus Theseobacter exili; assembly: GCA_030765365.1. Taxonomy (GTDB): domain Bacteria; phylum Auribacterota; class JACPWU01; order Theseobacterales; family Theseobacteraceae; genus Theseobacter; species Theseobacter exili. The sequence goes on along the minus strand of JAVCCS010000028.1, from coordinate 8,764 downwards.
TGGTTTCACGCTGATTGAGATGTTGCTGGTGGTTCTCATCGTCGGGTTTTTAGTGGGCATCCTGGTAATCAGAGCAAGTGATGTGGGTGAAGATGCCAAGAAAAAGGCAGTTGCAGCAGATCTTAAGTCGCTGAAGGCAGCAGTTGAGATATATTATGTTGAGTATAGCTGTTTTCCCGGTAACAACGCAAACTGGGAAAGCGAGTTAGTTGGGGCTACACCCAGGTTAATAGATGAAGTGCCTACGGATCCATACGGCAGCGCAGACTATGTTTACGAAACTGACGGAGGCGATCCTATTACATATTATGCGATCTATAGTGTTGGCCCTGATGGAGCTGCGGGCACTGTAGCTGTTGCTACTGACAGTAATGGCACAGTGACTCACGCCGATGACAATCTCTGGGTGAGTAATTGCTTCACGAATAATCACAGCTTTGATTAATCTGCATGGAAATAGGAATGTATTCTAAGGATGTAAGAAGGGCAGGAAATCCTGTCCTCTGTATTACTATAATGAAAAAAGGGTTCTCTCTTATTGAGGTATTGGTTACAGTAGCAATAGTTGGTTTTGGGCTGATTGCTATAGTTGAGATGTTTAATGTAACTGGCAGAGGAAGCGAGAGCGCTGAGAATTTTTCTATTGCGATCAACCTCGCACAGGAGAGAATAGAAGAGATAAGGCATCTTGTGCAAAATGGGGTTAGTATCAGCATTGGGACAGGCAGTTCAACCGGCACTTTTTTACCATCTCTTTCCAATGTAAGCACTGATTCTTATCTTGATGGGAATCTCCATCTTGCTGAATCAGATGACTGCTTAGGTGCAGATCCATCCCTGTCTGAAATGACACCTTCCCGACGCGTTGACAGAGTTACTCAGGTTGAATGGGCAGAAGATGCAGACACCTACAAAAAAGTTCAGGTTACCGTATTCTGGAAGGAGAAAGGAGAGACCCTCTCTACGGGATTGGTGAGTTATGTCAGGGAATAAAAGAAGTTATGGGTGTTTAGTGTTGAGTTATGAAAAAAGAAAAAATTAAATTAAAAACTAATAACTCAAAATTCAAAACTCAAAACTTGAGAGGATTGACTCTTATTGAGGTGCTTCTATCCATGGTTATAATTTCATTAATGATGGGGGCTGTTGTCATTATATATACAGGAGCTCTGCGTAATTGGAACTGGATGGATCCTAAATTACTCCTTCAGCAGGAAGGAACTATCGCAATGAACAAGATTGAACGTCAGCTAAAGAAAGCAGGCAGTATCTACTCTGCTTCTGATAAGAGTGTGGCTTTTTCTCCTTTACCTCTCGTTACTCCTGAAGTAGACACATATACTGTTTCTCTCTGGCGTTTTGATGAAGGAAGTGGCACAGATGCTTTTGATGAAACAAGAAACAACAATGCTAATTTAGGCACAGGAGATAACCAACCCGACTGGGTCGCGGATGATACGGGTATAAGTGGAGATGCTCTGGAATTTGATGGTGTTGATGATTATATAAACTGCGGCAGTGATGCTACACTCAGTTTCACCGATAAGCTAACCCTTGAGGCATGGATTCGGCCAGATTCAGGGAGTCCTGAAGAGGCTATTGTCTACAAAGAAGGCACTTATCGTTTATACATAAATACTGATAATAAATTAGTGGGAAGCATCTATTATTCAGGTGACTGGCACGATGTTACCAGCGCCAGCAGTATTGTCAAAAACAGCAGCACATGGACTCATGTTTCCCTGATATACGATAAGGATGAAGGGACAGGGGCGGAGCTAAAACTATATATAAATGGACATAATGTTGCTACGGCCAATCACACCAACTCCATTGCTAGCTCAGTAAATAATCTCTATATTGGCTATGACGGCACCAATAACCAGTATCCTTTTAATGGAGTGATAGATGAGGTACGTGTGTCAAATAATGTTAGAAGAACAAAAGTTTCATGGGAGGGCGAGCCAGAGGATAAGATAGTTTTAGAAGTCAGTGGAATCAGCCATCAACTGAATGATGAATGCAATACTGATACCCTTATTATGAATTATTATGATGAGGATTACAACGAGGTAACTGATACCACTACACAGGAAAATCGCAACAGTATCAGAATAGTTAAGGTCTTATTAGGATTAGAAAAGGATAATCAGAAATTTAGTTTAGAGAATACCATTGCTTTAAGGAAGGAAACACCAGCTGAAGGAGGCGGTGGTGGTGGCTGGGCACAGGTAGGGAAGTTGCCTGATGGGATTCAGTTAATCTCACTATTGTCAGCTTCCGATGGGAGTATGTATGCTGGAGCCTCGGACATGTCATCATACTCGGCAAAAGTCTTCAAATCAGAAGATGGAGAAACATGGACAGAGACATCTCCTCCTGGTGGGGCATGGAGCATAGGGGTATTTTGTTTGGCAGAATCTCCAATCACTGAGAGCATATTTGCTGGAATGTACTCACCCTGGGGGGCACAGGTTATTTCTAAGACAACAGATGGTGGCGCAACCTGGACTGGGGAAGGCCCTTCTATACGGGTGGTCGCCTACTCACTGCTGGCAGCTTCTAACGGATACATTTATGCCGGGACTTATTCGAGCGGACGGATATGGAGGTCAAAAAATGATGGAGACGACTGGACAGAGGTGGCTAGTCTCGGCGGGGGTCCCGGCAGGCCGTTTTGTTTATTGGAAGATTCTGATAGAAACATATATTCTGGTGTAGTTACCGGAGGAACTGGCGGTGAGCCCTATACAGCATGGATTTATAAATCAACGGATGAAGGAGATACCTGGAGCGATGGTGTATGTCTTGCCGCCAATCATGTAGAGTGCCTGTTGGAAGATTCTGATGGTAATTTATATGCCGGCACACAACCAGGTGAAAGTGGTCCACCGCCTTCCTTCGGAGGTGTTTTTAAATCAACAGATAGTGGAGTAACATGGAACCAAATAGGTGGAACATTGGATGGCGGGGTAAATGGATTGATAGAGGCTTCTGATGGGAATATATATGCAGTAACGCGTACAGGTGAGGGAGGAAAGATTTACAAATCAGGTGATGGTGGAGAAAGCTGGACAAGTGAATTTGAAATTTCCGGAGATGGCGCAGGGTTTGGTTCAATAATTGAGTTTGATGGAACACTACATGCCGGAGCAATGTCAGGGCAGGATCCAGACACAGGAGCATATACAGGAGAAATCTACAAAAAAGGTGGCGGTGGCGGTGGTAGCACGAATCCCTATATCTATCAGTGGGAGGAAATTTTTGAATGAATGAAAGGGGAGTGATTCTTCTGATTTGTCTGATAGTGATGATAGCTCTGCTTCTTCTTGGCTCTGCTCTCTTGGTTTTGACACAGAGTAACTATATTTCAGCAGGCATTGAGAGAGATGAAAAAAGAGCTTTTTACATAGCCTTTGCAGGTGTAGAAAGGGCAATCTATGAGTTGAATCAGGACAGCGACTGGAGTGACGGGACACCTTCTTCAGATCTATATACAGATGAATCTCTGGATTATGAAGCAGGAGATGTTACCTATGCAAGTAGCTATACAATTGTGCTGACAAACAGGTCAAAGGATGATGTGAGGATAAAATCCACCGGCAAGGTGAATAACAGTGAGAGAAAGATAAGTGTCAGGATAACAAGATGAGGGTAATTGCAATTGCAAATCAGAAGGGAGGGTGTGGAAAAACAACTACCGCTATTAATCTCAGCGCATGTCTTGCAGAAAAAGGATACAAAATTTTGTTGATTGATATGGATCCGCAGTCACATGCCAGTATAGGGCTTGGGATTGAGGTGTATAAACTTAAAAAATCAATGTATGAGGTTCTAATACAACCTGAGGTTGGTTTTCAAGATATCATTAGAAAAACTGAAATTCCAGGGCTGGAAATAGCGCCTGCAACAATTATGTTGTCCGGAGCGGAAATTGATCTTGCAAATGTTATTGGCAGAGAAAATGTGCTCAAGGAATGCGTTCAAGGATTGCCATATCAGTATGACTATGCCATAATAGATTGTCCGCCATCCTTGAGTTTGCTGACAGTGAATGCCCTAACAGCGGCTGATGAGTTACTTGTACCGGTGCATACGCAGTATTTTCCTCTAGAGGGAGTGAAGCAGTTGCTCAAAACCATAGATATAGTGAAAAAGAGATTGAATCATAAACTGAGGGTTCTTGGAATACTTCCGACACTTTTTGATAGGAGAACAAATCTCTCTAAAGATGTTTTGGACGGTATAAGAGATTATTTTCGCGATAAAGTGTTTAACACAGTTATAAATAATAATATAAAATTAGCTGAAGCCCCAAGCGCTGGCAAACCTATAATTCTCTACGATGCAGGAGCTACAGGTGCCAGGGATTATCGGAGTTTAACTAAAGAGGTGATTGTCCGTGAAAAAGAAATCGGGTCTTAGAAGGGATGTTTCTTCCATATTGGAGGAAACGCCCAAAAAGGATTTGAAGAAATCAGGTTTGAGTAAGAAAATATCTTCAATATTCGGTGAAAAGAAAGAAGAGCAAGTCTCATCTCTTCTCAAGGAGACTTCTCCTAAAACGGTATCCGTGGAGACTTTGGTTGGCACAAGATACAAAAAATCAAGAGAGGTTCTGGGGATAGACATTAGTGAGAGGTCCGTAAAAGTAGTCTGGTTTTCAAAGGATGACGTTTTGAATGCTGCGATGGGTGAATTGCCTGTAGAGCTTTCCGGGGATAAGTGGTTCATGGCAGTTAGGAATGCAATACGAAAAATTCTGAAGGAACATAGAATAAAGACAAGAAAAGCTAACTGCGCCATCTCGGGTTCATCTGTATTCTTTCGCCAGATTAAACTGCCACGGATGGAAGGAGAAGAATTAAAACAGACAATCAGATGGGAGATAAAGAAGTTTTTTCCAATTGGTGAAGATGATGTAGTTGTAGATTTCGTTGTCCTGAGAGAAATCACTGAGAGAGGGGTGAGCAAAGAAGAGTTGCTGATAGCAGGTATGAAAAGGGCAAACTCTTCAAAATTAATATCTTCTCTTCGCAATAGTGGAATCAAACCTCTAAAAGTTGATGTAGTGCCATTTTCTATCCTGAATGCTTTTCTTGAAACTGAATATAGCAAGGATACAACTGCGCTTGTTGATATAGGGACAAGTGAAACAAATATTGCACTTGTAAGAGAGGGATCCCTTCTTTTCACGCGCCAGGTTGAGATTGGAGGGGGCAGTTTTACAAAAGCTCTCTCAGACAATTTCTCTCTATCCTATCAGTACGCAGAACGTCTTAAGAAGGAAAAAGATTTGTTTTCTTCAGAATCGAGGGAATTTCCCGTAATCAGACCTGTTCTTGAACATCTTCAGCGGGAACTGGAACGTTCCTTCAACTATTTTACTGCACAGGGCGGAGAGTATGTAAGTAGAATATTGGTGAGTGGCGGAGGCGGGAGGCTCAAAGGACTGGATGCTTATTTAAGTGAGAAAATGGGGTTGCCGGTGAAAATCATTGAACAACCGGCTCCACAATTTGTTACAGCAGCAGGAGCAGCTTTCAGTAGGACTGATGGAATAAATCTCCTCTATCCCAGGATTGAAACCGGAAGGAAGTTAAAAGTGCCCATAAAAAACGCTTTCGTTATTGGTGCTCTGGGATTGGTTCTTATCTATAGTGTGCTTCTGGGAACGAAAGCTTATCTGAGAAAACAATTGCAGAACGAGAAATCACAGCTTTCAGCTTCAGAACCTCTTGTACAAAAAGCCCGCAGGACAATAGTTCTAAGAGAACTCACTGAAGGGCTTTCTCCATGTCTGAAAATACTTCAGGAACTTAGGAGTCTTATTCCGAAGAATGTCTGGACTACAGAGCTCGGATTTCATAAAAAAGGCAATCTCAAAATAAAAGGAAGAGCTCTTTCAAATATTGGAGTAACACGATTCTTAAAGAGATTGCAAAGTTCAAAACTTATTAAAAAAGCTCAGCTGGGTAGCATCAAGCAAATGGAAAGTACTAAGAGGAAAATAGTGATTTTTGAAATTCACTGCCTTATCAAGAGAGGATCAAGATAGTGATAAAGCTAAAAAGAGAACAAGTACTTCTGGCTATTGTCGCGGTTCTCATTCTGAGTATGCTTTTTAAGTTTGTATATCAGCCGCAAATAAGAAAAGTAGTTGCATTGAAAGGTGTGCTTGTGAAAACTTCACAGGAATTGAGAGAGGCCCATATACTGATTCAACAGAAAATCGGCAAAAGTACAGAGAGAGAACTTGAAGAGAGGTTTGCTACAGAAAATGAAGTTAACGAGATTTTATCCTTTCTGACGGAATCTGCTCAGGAGAGCGGAATCATACTAGGTTCAATCAGTCAGAGAGAAACTGCAAGAAAGGAGTTCTATGAGGATATTCCTATAGACATAGAATTTACTACAGAGTATGAGAAAACACTGAATTATCTCAGTAAAATTGCCGCATTCCCGAAACTTTTACAAATAGACAACCTGGAAATCATAAGGGACGAAACAGTACTTCCACGGCTAAGGGTGAAGCTCATGGTGAGAACATATGTATTATTTGAGTAAGAAAAAACTTGTCATAGTTGCAGGTGTAATTGTTGCGACCAGTATATTGTACTTATCCTGGAGAGCTAATGTTGGGAACAAATCCTCTGGGACAGAGGGTATTCCAGTCAGGGGCCCTGAGAAACCTGTTGTTACAAATATTCAGGAGAAATTACCCTATCCTGAAGTAGAACGTGACCCATTCGCTTCACCTTTGAAACCATCTGAAGAGTTGCAAATTTTAGAGAAATCACTTATTGAAGTAAAAGAGGATATAGGAATGACCCTAACAGGAATTGTCCTGCGAGGGAAAAGTTCGTCCGCAGTTGTTAACAGGGAAATAGTTCGGGTTGGCGATATAATTGAAGGGAAAAAGGTTATTGCGATTGAAAAAGACAGGGTTGTATTATCAGATGGCAAGAAAAAATATATACTATATTTGAGGAGGTAGAAATGTTTAATAAATGGTTGAGAGTTTTATGTATTTTCGTTTTGTTGGTCATGGCACAGGAATGTTTTGCTCAGATGAATAAAGAGAGTGTTGAGGAACAGCTACTAACAATGGATTTTAATGAAGCTGAAATAAGTGATGTACTTCGGATACTTTCCAAAGAATACAAGTTGAATATCATTGCAGGAAAGGACATAGTGGGAAAGGTGACTGTAAGTTTCGCAGGGGTTAAACTTGATGATGCGCTCTCGTCCATATTGAAAACAAATGGATATTACTATGTAAGAGAAGGTAATATCATCAGAGTGATAAGACTTGGTCAGGCAGGAGTTGAGAGAATTACCAGGATTTTTGCTCTCAAACATGTGGATGCCAAAGATGTTAGGGAGTCTCTAAGTGGTATGGTTACTCAATATGGAGTAATTCAAATTATGACAAGAAGCGCAGGTATTGGAAGTGAGAAGACAGAAGGCAGGTCAAATGTACTTATAATTACTGATATTCCCTCCAACGTGAAAAAGCTGGAGCAGATAGTAAGTCAGCTTGACAAACCAGTTCCGCAGGTAATGATTCAAGCCAAGATTATGGAAGTATCAGTGAATGATGAGAAAGATTTAGGAATTAACTGGAATCTGGAAGCATCTGTAGGAGGAGCGAGTAGAGCAACTACTTTCCCATTTGATAATAAAAAAGCTCTGCATAGCAGATACTTGCAGGGTGCTTTTCCTGCCACTACAAGTGCTGATTTTACATTTGGAACATTATCATTTGCTAATCTTACTGCTGCTCTCAAGTTACTTGAAACAAAGGTTAATACCAACATTCTATCCTCGCCTAAAATCACAACACTTGATAACCAGGAAGCAAGCATACATGTTGGGGACATTGTTCCTATTCCCAAATATACCTACAACGATGAGAGGGGCGCCTGGGAAATTACAGGATATGAGGAGCAGGAAGTTGGGATAACTCTCAAGGTTACTCCACATGTGAGTGGTGAATATATCGTTATGACTGTTTTCCCTGAGATAAGTGAGATTACAGGCTGGGTAAAAGGTCCTTCAGGGGAAAACGAAAAACCAATGCTTTCTACAAGGCGTACTGATACGCAGGTCAAAGTGAAGAATGGTGAAACAATAGTTATTGCAGGTCTAATAAAGGATAAGGAGATAAAGACAGTTTCAAAAGTTCCTATTCTTGGCGATATTCCTATTCTTGGGTTACTTTTCAGAAGGCACAATCCTGTAAAAGAGAAAATTGATCTGTTGATTTTCCTCACCCCCTATATTCTGACAGATGAAAAAGCAAAGGAAAAGCTTTAAACTACAGAGTCCTGTACCAGATGGTCTCGGTACGGGGCAGAGAAATAACGAATAGACCAAAAAGGGGTATTACCAAGAATCGTGTAAAAATGTGACTTAACGGTTCGAAAAAACGACCGTTTTATCGAACTTTAATTCGCTAATTAAACATTTAAGCGATCAATTGGTAAAAAATTGTCGTCTAAAAAAAACGGGCGGTTTTAGCCTTGAAAAAGGCCTTACTTTGCCCCTGGTGATGATAAGCTTCGCTCTTGGGGTTCTATGTCTAGAACCCCTTTATGCTTTATCCACGTCTCATGAGTTCTGTCATAAACTCCTCGACAATACGCTTCAATTTCTTTTTGATTCATTTTAATCTCTCAGTCTAATATTAACCATCAAATCTTTTCTTCTGCCTTACCCAAAACTGCCTAAAACCTCAATAAAAATTCACTTCCCTAATTTT
>JAVCCS010000199.1 GCA_030765365.1 Candidatus Theseobacter exili | reverse complement strand
TAACAAACCTTCTGTAGGTTTCCCAATTATCATATGTAATTCTGTCCCATCGCAATGGCAATATATCAGAGTTCTCTTCCAGAAACTCCCTTACAAGTTTCTCCGGGGACGACAGCGGACGACCTTTTACCCACAACCCTCCTAAAACCGCATACCGGCGGAACATCCCCTCTGAACGATTACAAAATATTTCTACATACATAGGCGTCTTCTCAGGCAGGATCCTGATCCTTGAATTCATAAACAAGTTTGCCACACGAAGGACATGTCAGCACAGATCCTTCCATCTCCACTCCGCAATTAGCGCATTTCCTTGTTGGTTGCTGCTGTTCATTATTTTGTGTTTTTTCTTTATTCACGACATGCTCAGGAATATCTTCAGGATATTCTATCGCATTTTCCAGTTTGCTTGCTTGTTTCGGCACATCTTTAGATTTAACCGGTTCGGGTATATTTTCAGGCACTTCCATCGGATTTACAGGTTGTCCCTCCTGAATAGACACAAATTCTCTTTTAATCTCCGGTTTAGACAATTTCGAAGGAAAATCAATTGTTAAGGCTATAGAAGCATTTTCTTCAACAACGGGTTCAACAGCTAATAACTGGTGTTGTTCTTTAGAAGAACGCCTTTTTCCAAAAACTTTGCTGAGTAATATCACAACAAGCAACAGCAAAAGAAACCCGAATACAATAACAACACCCATAACTATTGCAGGTTGAAGAACCTCATTTGTTTTATTAATTTTATGTTTTCCCGGAAATACCCTCTGTACTTCCGCAACAGCCTTTTCTTTGTTTTTGTTCTCTATTGATTGTTGATAATCATCAAGTTGCTCCGGGAAAAGTCGTTCCACTTCAGATTTAGGCAAGCTCTCCCACGCAACAAACTCTATTCCGTCATTCATCTGTAAAGTTACACCCTCACTGCCAGCTCTTACAATTGACTGATATTGCTTAATATCTCCATCTATCGTTTCAATACGATTATCATTTTCCGCGTATACTGCTCCGATAATAGTGAATCCTGAAAAACAACACAGTAATGCAAACATTATCTTTATAATTTTTGTTTTTGTATTTTTCATTTCAGATCATAACTCGGTTTACTCATTGTCACTTTACCTCCTGGAGGAACTGAACTTGTAAGCCAGACATTTCCACCGACTACAGCACCTTCACCAATGATAGTTTTTCCACCTAATATAGTAGCTTCCGCATATATAGTTACATTATTTTCTATGGTAGGATGCCGCTTTACTCCACGTATAACTTTACCTTCTTCATCCTTTGGAAAACTTAAGGCACCAAGAGTAACTCCCTGATAAATTTTAACGTTATCACCAATTTCTGTTGTTTCTCCTATTACCACTCCTGTACCGTGATCGATAAAGAATCTCCTGCCAATATTTGCACCGGGATGAATATCGATACCTGTTCTTGCGTGTGCCCTTTCAGTCATAATTCTGGGAATCAAGGGCACATCCATTATAAAAAGCTCGTGAGAAACCCTGTAAGTCCCAATAGCATTCATACATGGATAACTTAGAATAATTTCATCAAAAGAAACTGCTGCAGGATCTCCGTCAAAAGCTGCCTGAACATCCTCCTTTAGTTTATTGCGAATTTCAGGGAGTTTTTCGACAAGATGATAAACAGCTTTTTTCGCCATATCAGAACAATTACATTCGTCACATTTACCAAGCTTGCATGCATAATGAAGACTCTTTTCAACCTGATCTGATAATCTAAGGTAAATCGAATTAAGAAGATCCCCGACAAAATATCCGAGACCCTGCTCCGTTAAAGGTTTTCTTCCCATATATCCGGGAAAAAGAATTGCAAACACATCATCCATGATATCATAAATAATATCCCGAAAAGGCAGGTTTAGCCCCTCAACATGATTTATCCCTATCCCATCTTCATATGTTTTCTGCATTTGTTTAACAAGATTGTTGAGCCCTTCCTTTTTCCAGGCATGCTCATTCATGATTTGACTCCCGATTAATGATTTAAGTATCATTTTGCAATGCATTATGATTATTGATTATAAAAAAAACAGCTTTTTTTTGCAATTATTTTCTACTTGGGCACTTCTCGATATTCCTTAATTAAACGGTTTTTTTCATAAAGTATTTTCTCAATTTCACTAAGGTTATTCATGATGTAAAAACGTGAATGTGCAGGTTTACCCTTATGCTCCGTCATTAAACCACGCTCAACAACATCTAAAAAATTGCGAATCACTGCTGCTGAAAGCGGTTGAGGATGCGTTGCCCAGTCAATCAGTATTTGTTTCTCTTCAAATTCTTCTGAGTTAACAGCAGGGATACGTTCAGGATGAGGAATAAGAGGTCTCGGATTCTCTGCTATCAAATGGCCCTTTAAAGCTAAAATTAATGGTTGATAGTTTCTGTTGGCAACTAATCTTGGAAACTTATACTCAATTACTGTACTGGAAAGTTTTTTCCCATCAACTTCACCATAATAATGGATATTCTCTCTCGAAAAATTCAATTGTCCAAAATGATCCAGAATCTCATTACAATAAATACGCTTTTCACGAAGACGTCCGGTATCGTCAAAACCAAGATCACCTCCCATTAATAAAAGGCATAGTAAAGAATCTACATCTGACGGTTTGCTATAGTTAATTTTGTCCTCTTTCACCTGAATAGCTATGTGAAGACTATGAGGCCTTACCCCGGAAAAAGCCAATCCGCAATTGATCATTTCAGAAAGGATCCAGGGACCTTGTGTAATTGGTTTGGACCAGTCTCCAACAGATTGAAAACGTCCAAAAGAATATTCAAGAAAGCCTCGGGACCGTCCTTTTGTGCTCTTACTGAAAGTATGAGCATCAACACAACCGCCAAGTTTCCAGGTTCTTCTTGTTAAATCATAATCAAAGAAATAATAGAAATTGTCGAAAACAGGGTCATCACCTGGCTCAGAATCAATCGCTCTCATGCCGCTATTACTCATTTCAATTTCAGCGCCAAGAGGTAAGACCCCGGGATTACGACATTCTTTAACCTGCTTTATCAGCGGTTTGAAAAGATCTTTCTTATAGACTGAATCGCTTATCATTATTGATAATTTTACATACTCATCATATTTCATGTCTTCCTTTAAACGATCAACTCCGCACATCCCCATTAACTCAGCAATTTCGGCTTTGTGCTAATTTACAAACTGCAAAGTTACCAAATTACTTATTGCATGAATATAAAACTGTTCCGAAACAGTAATTTCATTTCTGAAATCTTCTCTAACCTTTTCTTCTATTTGATTAAATATAATATGCCGTACAGCAAACGAGATATATGCATCCGCATACTTTAAGGCCTCAAGATCTTTTTTGACTTTATCAAGAGTTGGAATCCCTGCATTTCTTAAACTGTTCAGAGCAACCGAATCAGGAGGACGGCTAACCTCAAAAGCAGACAGAACTACGCTTTCAACCATTTGGCCTCTTAACTCTTTTAACATTCTTGTATTAAGCCCAATAAGATCCAAAAGTCCACGCTCTGAAATTTCTTCTTTAATGATTTTTTCAGCCTTGGATTCAAGATGTTTTTCAACGCGGGTTTCCGCCTTTATTTTTGAATGATAGAACTTTTTAAGATTTTCGATGTTGCCTACATAAGTCTGACCTTCAATATACTTATCTCCTACCCACAACTTAACAGCAACACGATGGTACAAAAATCCTTCATCCTCATAATCATCCAGCTTATTCAGGGATTCCTCATCTACACCACGTAAAATATACCCATTCACAAAAACGCCAGGTAACGGTTTAATATAAGGAAACCCGCCTGCCGGAGTAACCTTCCTGAAAGAAGGGAGAACTGCTTTTTCTCTTTGGAAAGACTGTCCGGTAATAATCTTTACATACACATCATTAACAAGTGTTCCATAAACAAAGATATCTGCTTTTCCCATTTGTATTGTCCTTATAATTAAGAAATGTCCATCTATATTAGTATCTCAACCGTGTTCTTGGAAACGAAATATTTTTCAAACCCGATAATTCCATAATCCAACTCTCCCTTAAGAGGCTGTTGACAAAACCCGGCTAATGCAAGAAAATATATTCATAATGAATATTCTAACTCGAAAAGCAATGTGCATAGTTTTTTTGGGAAGCATTTATTTATCTTTAGTGATGCTAATCCAACATGCTGAATCAAATGCAGAAGAACAACCAAATGTCCGTAAACCTGTTGTCTCCGGAGATATCCGCGGTTTTTATCCATCTACACCATCCAAATTAAAAGAAATGATTAATGGTCTTCTTAGCAATACCGAAAAACATTCTCTTTCAGGAAACCCTTTCGCATTAATAGTTCCACATGCAGGATATGTGTATTCAGGCCAAACGGCTGCGTGGGGCTTTAAACAAATTGACAACCTTAATCCTGAAATTATCTTTGTCATAGGAGGCAGCCACAATTGGCATTATGAGGGCGCCTCTGTTCCGGAATATTCAGTTTATAGGACACCGCTTGGATCAGTACCAGTAAACAGAGAAGCAATCGAAACACTATTGAAAGAGAATCCTTTGATTCAACGCAATATCATGTTTCCTGCTAACCAAAGTTTTTTTGATAAAGGCACTGCTACAAGCGTTCATGCCGTAGAACATTCACTTGAAGTAGAAATTCCATTTCTGCAGGTGATTTACAAAAATTTCTCTATAGTTCCGGTGCTTTTCGGAACAAAAAACCTCAATGCCTGTAAATCTATTGGAAAAACAATCGGTCAATTCTGCAAAAATAATCCTGGATGTATTATAGTGTGCAGCACAGATCTAACACATTATCCTCCTTATGAAAGTGCAAACAGTATTGATAAAAAAACACTGGGATTGATTACAGCAATGGACATTGAAAAACTTGATAGTTTTGTTAAGTCGTTCCCGATGCAAAAAACCCCGAATCTCAAAACACTGTTATGTGGATTGCCGGCTGTATTTTGCACATTACAAGCTGCTAAAGAATACGGGGCTAATAGTGCAGAACTTATTGATTATTCTAATTCAGGTAATGCTAAACCTCCGTACGCCAACAAAGACAGAGTGGTCGGATATGGTTCAGTCCTTATATATAAAACTGAATAATCTTAATTTTCGTCATTAGTAAACAGTAAAAACAGTATTTTCCAACTGTTATCTTCTTTTATTAAAGTAAAATAGTCTTTACCGGTTGACGTTCCATCCTGATCAACTAATGAATAATCGGCTACAACCCTTGCAACATTCCCAGTTAAATCCACTCTTATATTTTCAAATGTTTCCATGCTGACATCAGCTTCATCAAAATAATGTTCCTGAGTATAAATAAAATCATCAAGGCTCAATACAAACAACTTTCCATTGGGGAAAATTGTAGCTATCTGCGCCCTTGCAGTAAAAAGAGATTTATAAGATTGAGCATCTTCGTTCGAATAATATTTACAATACAACTTCAAAATGTTTCGAATACGTTCTTCATTATCTGAACTTAATATTTCTGCAGGGAACAACTCAGATGAAGTGAAAATGAAACAACACAAAAAAACAAACTGTAACAACCACAAATTTTTTCTATATTTTTCCTTCAAGAACTTTTTCAATTCTCGCATTCTCCCTCTCTTCTGCAATTTGAATATCCTCGGCAAGACCGTTAATTTCTTTTCGAAGGTTTTCCCTGCGCTCAAATAAACCCGGATTCTCAAAAGCAATAAAAACAATATGCTCAAAAAAAGCTTTTGCAAGAAGTATGTTCCCTTCTCGAAGAGCATCGCGTGCCTCACCAAGCAGGTCGTCTATCTGTCCGGCAAGCTGACCTTCAGTTAATCCCCCTGTTCCAATTAAATCCCTTTGATAACTGTCTCGTTTTATTCTCTTCTCCAACTGCTTTTGTCTTTCATTTTTTTGCTCAATATATCTTTTTTTAGCTTTATCCATCCTTTTAAGCCCGTTAACAGCTTTAGTGTTGTTCTTTTGAATATTCAGAACTCTGTGATAAAGACTTGATGAAAGTTCGAAGTATCCTTCATCCAGAGCTGACTCGGCATTTTGGAGCAAATTTCTGATGTGGTATTTATCTTCAGGTATAAGTTCTTCAGACCCGTCTGAATGGACAATATCAATTCCGGAAATGTTCAATTCATTACCGTCAGTTTTTGAACCAATAATAATTTCAGTATCAACCCGAAGAGTTATATCTGATACATCCAGCTTATTTATCGTATTTTGATAATCATTTAAAATACGGCGCCTTAAAATAAGCAACCCTTCAACAATTGCCTTATTGTGACTGTTTTCTGCCCTTTTTAATTCAATATCAAGTCTGGAAATAAATTTCTCGATCTCATCAATTAATAATGGATTATCGCCATATTCAGCTAAAAGGCTTTTTAAAATTTGATATACTGCATCATAGCCCTTTCTATCAAGTGCCAAATATGCTGTTTTAATACTTGCATAAATATCCTTTTTTATAAAATCAGTTTTATCTTCTTTCTTATCTGCATAATCAGCCAGCTTGTCCGTTTCAAGCTCCTGTATATCTGCATCCTTATCTAATTCTTCGTCGTATGTTTTATATATTTTCTGAATTTCAATCAAACCGGACAACGCTTTTACATTATCTTTTTCAATTGACAGTACCTGCTGGTAATAACCTTCCGCTTCAGAATACTTATTTATAGACATAGACTCTTCTGCGTTGCTAAGCAAAGCAGCAATTATCCGTTGACGCCGGGCTTCATCATCAGTCTGCTTCTTTTTTTCTTCAAAACGTCTTTTCTCTTTTAAAAAAGCTTCTTCACGTCTGTTTACTTCCCTTAAACCATCCCAGGCTTCTTTATTATCAACATCCATCGAAAGAATTTTTTTGAAAATTTTCTTTGCTTTCCTGTTTTTATTCTTCTCCATAGCCTCAAATGCTTTCTTAAGCAGCTTGTTGATTTTCGCCTGCTGCCTATTTACCTTAAGGTCTTTGACAGGTATTTTGTCCTCATCATCACTAATCTCAGGTGACTTTTGGCGTTCATTAATAAATTTAATACCATCAAGAGCAGTCTTATTATCTAAATCAATTGCCAAGACTTTTTTGTAATACTTGTCTGCCTGCTTCAGTTTGTCCCTTTTTAATGCAGAATCAGCCTTTTCCAATATTGATTCAATTATTTTCTGTTTCTCAAGAGCTTCCTTCCGGCGTTTTTCCTCTAAAACTTTCTGCTTCCTGATCAGTATTTCCCTCTCCTGCCGTCTTTTTTGAGTTTCTATACGCGCCCGTTCTTTTAAAATACTTCTTTTCCGTTTTTCAATTACACCGGTTCCTGAAATAGCAGCTGGATTAGCCGAATCAATTTCCAATACCCTATTAAATCTCTCTACAGCTTTTTCATACTTACCGGCATTCAGTGCTTTGTTTGCATCTTTTAATAAATCTTCAACTTTTTTCGAAAGATCCTGCTTTTCCTTTTCAGCTGCAGTAATAATCTGAACTTCAGTCTTTACAGTTTCAGAATCCTGAACTTTCTGTCTTTCATTTGTTGAAGCTATTCCAACAAGTGCCGCTTTATTCTCAGAATCAACTTTTAATATTTTTTTATAATACTTGTCAGCCTGTTTCAGTTTGCCTCTTTTTAGTGCAGAATCAGCCTTTTCCAATATTGATTCAATTATTTTCTGTTTCTCAGCAGCTTCTTTCCGGCGTTTTTCCTCTACCGTTTTCTGCTTTTCAAGTTGCTTTTCAATTTCCTTCTTCTTGTTTTCAGCTTCTAACCGTTCCTGCTCATTCTGAAGCATTTCTCTGTGTTTTTTAATTGCACCAGATCCTGATATTGCAGTAGAATTACCTGGATCAATCAATAATACATTATTAAATATTTTTTCTGCTTTTTCATACATACCGGCGTCCAGTGCCTTATTTGCGTCTTTTAATAAATCTTCAACTTCCATAGTTAACTTCTGCTTTTCTTGTTCAGCCGGAGAAAGGGGCTTGGAATCTTTAATCATTTTGTCAGCGTCGAGTACTTTTTCCCTGTCTTTTATCATTATCAAACCGTTTAAAGCTGCCTGGTTATCTGAATCGATCTTTAAAACTTTTTTATATAATTTTCGGGCCAGAACAAACTGTTTGTCCTGAAATGCAGTATGTGCATCCTTTAAAAGCGTTTCAATCTCGAGGTTAAATCTTGCAATTTCCTGCCGCCTCTTGTCTTCTTCTATCTTTTGTTTTTCAAGTTGAATTAATTTAAGGCCATCCTGAGCACTAATATTCGAGGGTTCTTCAGAAAGGACATTCATATAACAGGTTTCGGACTTTTTAAAATTACCGGATTTTCTTTGTTCAAATGCTTCTTGAAGCATCCTATCAATAAACTCCTGCTGTTTTTTTTCGAGCAATAACTCTTTCCTCTTGTTTACAAGTTCAATTCCTGTTTTTGCTGCCACATTTCCAGGATCCATTTTTTTCAGTATTTCCGTATAGACTTTAATGGCCTGTTCAAACTTTTCATGTTCCATTAGATTCTCAGCTTTGCCTATTGAGCTTGAAATCTTTTCATCCAGTTTTTTCCTTTTATCAAGCATCTCATTTACAATTTTTATTTTTCGAAGAGCAACCCTGTTTTCCGAATCCAGAGAAAGAACTTCGCCATAATAAGCTATTGCTTCAGCGTATTTTCCTTCAGATACTTTTTTAGCTGCTGATTCTAATCTGAGATTTATTTGTTCAATCTTTTTCCAGTTTGATCGATCTACATTTCTATCAGAACCTTTTCCCATAACCTGTCCGCCAGATGTCTCTGAAAGCTGAACCGCTTTTTCTACTTTTTGCAGACCTTCCATCGCCCTTATATTTCCAGGCTCCTTAAATAGTGCATCCCTGTACAGATTAACTGATTCGTTCCACTGACCTGATTCAAACGCAAATTCAGCTTTTGAACATAGTTCTTCAGAAACAGCTGAACGAGGTTCCTGATTTGGAAGAAGATGCAAAACATTCGCTTGTTCTTTTTCCTCAGCATACGAATTAAGCTGTAATATAACTAATATCCCAAATACCACGCTCAAAAAAACAAGCTTTATTTTTCTCACTCTATTCTCCTTTAAAACAAGCACCATTTATGCAAAACCATCTCAACAGATGGAAGCCTTGATTCACTACTTTACCATAGGAAAACAGTCTATAATTAAGTCTAAAACATTTCAACGCCGGAAGATATCTGTTCCGGATGACCTGACTCTGTCTAAAAAAATAATACCGTCAAGATGATCCATCTCGTGTTGAAAAGCAACCGCTTCAAAACCTTCAGTCTGAACTGCAATTGGTTCTCCGTTCAAATCCTGTCCCTCAATAAAAATACGGGTAGCACGACTGACATTACCGGTAAACTCCGGAACACTCAAACATCCTTCTCTGGATACAGATTCCCCCTCTTTTTCCAAAATCACAGGATTAACAAGGGCCATCAAACCATGATTGAATTTTGCTTTTTTTCTACGCGACACATCCACCAAAAACAAACGAATCAGTTCACCTGTCTGCGGTGCAGCGATACCAACACATCCAGGGAAAGAATACATAGTTTCTTCAAGATTTTGCGCAAAGGTCCGCAATCTGTTGTCAAATTCCGTAACGGTAGCACAAATGGACCTCAACACCGGATCGGGATATATTCTTACATCTAATACTGCCATCCAGAGTTACTCCTATCAACCTTTAAACACATCAACAGGAGCAAACGTTATATCCACTCTCAACTCATCCGCCAGTTTTCTCAACTCGGACTGTATCTCTGATTCATCAGCAATGACCGGAACATCAAGTTCGAGAAACATAACATATACAGGAACCTGGCGGCCTTCTCCAATTAATCGTGTATTTACATTTGTAATATTAACCTTCAGGTCAGCAAGCAGCACAGTAATTCGGTGAACAATACCGGAATGGTCTACCCCGACAACATTTAATGTGTACGGATTGCTTTCGGTTTTTGGTGTGCTTTCAAAATCTTCTACCGGGACTTCCCTGAAAGAAAACAGCAATCCCCATTCCTTTTCAAGCTTATTAATCCTACCTTGCATCTTTTTCATTACATCTCTTTCAGGAAAAGAAAGAATTAATATTATCGCAAATTCTCCCTGCAAAAGAGTCATACTGGATCCCTCCAGGTTACAACCAAGTTCATACAAAACTCCTGATACTGCTGCCACAATACCAGTCTGGTCTTTTCCTACTGCGGTAAGTACGGCTTTTGCTTCCATATTTACTCTCCCTAAAAATGAATGTAATATTGTAATTTTTTTTATTTTAATAGTTTAATGATTTAATATATATTAAAATTGGATCTTAAGCGATTTTCTTTTTTCTAAATGGTAAAATAAATGAAAAAACTGTTTTTTTCTCTTTTGTTCTTATCAGGTTTGTTCGCCATTAACATTCAAAGCGAAGAACAGACCTCAGTAAGCGTTCTGAAAATTAATGACCTTGTAATAAACCCTATTGTTGCACGTTATATATCTGAACAGATTCAAAAATCTGCAGAAAACAATAACGTTTGTATGATAATTGAAATGGATACACCAGGAGGGTTACTTAATTCAACCAGAACAATCGTTAAAGATATCCTTAATTCTCCCATTCCAATAGTTGTATATGTTGCTCCCAAAGGGTCGCGTGCAGGATCTGCTGGAGTGTTTATTACAATGGCATCCCACGTTGCGGCAATGGCTCCCGGCACAAATATAGGAGCAGCGCATCCAGTAACAATGGGAGGTAAAAGAAAAGGATTTTGGGACAGATTATTTGACCTTGTGGAAAAAAGCAAACAGCAAAATAAAAAGTCCGGGCAGGAACAATCTAAATCGGACAATAATCAAAAAGAAAGCACCGAAAACGAGGATTCAAAAGATTCGGATAATCCCATGTCGGATAAAATCCTGAATGATTCGGTTGCTTGGATCAGAGCTCTGGCAAAAATGCATGGAAGGAATGAAGAATGGGCGGCTGAAGCCGTTACACAAAGCGTATCAATAACTGCAGAAGAAGCATTAAAAAAAGGAGTAATAAACCTGATAGCTGAGGATCTGGAATCTTTATTGCAAAAAATGGACGGAATGGAAGTAAAAGTTCTTGGGAAACAGCAAATACTACACACAAAAAATTCATCCGTATCTTTTTGTGAGATGGGAATACAGAAAAAAATACTTAATGTAATATCAAATCCTAATATTGCGTATATTCTTATGATTTTGGGGTTTTATGGGTTGCTGTATGAAGTAACCCATCCAGGAATAGGCGTTCCCGGAATTGCCGGATTTATCTGCCTTATTCTTGCTTTCCTAGCTTTTCAAGCTTTGCCCATAAACTATGCCGGTTTAATTCTTATAGGTCTGGCTGTTGCACTCTTTGTAGCAGAAACAAGCGTTCCCAGTTACGGATTATTAACTTTAGGAGGACTTATTTCTATGGTGCTCGGTTCTTTAATGCTCTTCGACACATCAGATGCTTTTACAAGGGTTTCTGTGTCGGTCATACTGCCTATAGCTCTTGTAACTGCCATAATTGTGATTTTCCTGTGCACATTAGCCTTAAAAGCATATCATAAAAAAAGTGTAACAGGAAAGAGCGGATTGATTGGAACCAAAGGGATTGCCGAAACAGATCTGAACCCGTCAGGGCAGGTTTTTATCCACGGCGAGATATGGAAAGCTACATCCAGCGAACCTGTTGATAAAGGATCTAATGTTATAGTAACAAACGTATCGGGCCTGGAACTTTATGTAGCTAAATTGGAAGAAAATATTGAAAAACAAGTAAATAAAGGAGAATAAAATGCCTCATTTTTCAGCTGCCTCAATTTTTATTTTAGCATTTATAGTATTTGTTCTTACTCGCTGGTTCAGAATTCTTAATGAATATGAACGAGGCGTCATTTTTAGACTTGGAAGGGTTCTTTCCGTAGGCAAAGGCCCTGGTCTTATCTTCGTTTTTGCCCCTATTGACAGGATGGTAAAAGTTTCCCTTAGAATGATTGCGCTTGATGTACCCCCTCAGGATATAATTACAAAGGACAACGTATCTGTAAAAGTCAATGCTGTAGTTTATTTCCGTGTTATGGACCCAATTAAAGCTATTATTGAGGTACAGGACTACCTTTTTGCAACATCACAAATGGCCCAGACAACTCTAAGAAGCATCCTTGGCCAGGCTGAACTGGATGAGCTTCTTGCCGGACGGGAAAAATTAAACCACGAACTGCAGGATATCCTTGACAAACAAACAGATCCATGGGGAATAAAAGTTTCGAATGTAGAGGTTAAACACGTGGATCTTCCCCAGGAGATGCAAAGATCCATGGCAAAACAGGCAGAAGCTGAAAGAGAAAGACGCGCAAAGATAATCAAGGCTGAAGGTGAATTTCAGGCAGCAGAAAAACTTGTGCAAGCCGCAAAAATGATGGAAAACCACCCTATGGCTTTACAAATGCGCTATCTTCAAACTTTAACTGAAGTTGCATCTGAAAACAATTCAACAACGCTTTTCCCGATACCAATTGATTTATTTGATGTTTTCAAGAAAAATATGCAGGTTAAATAGGCAAATAATACCCTTGTTTTTCAGTGTTTTCTGTCTTATTTCTCCAGAAAACCATATGGTATGAAAAATGCGCATTATTACTCTGAAAGGATAAGGTCATTTTAGTAGTAATGTCTTTTTTGCGGGTTGTTTTTACAATCAGTTTTTTGCTGAAAATCGACGCGTGAATCCAAAGATATATAAATCAGTATAAATATGATTTCTGTGCAGCTTCTAGTTCTTAACAGCCACCATCTGCAACAGTTTAAAACCATCATGCAATAGAACAATTGCTAATACACATAATATCAAACCAAGCAAACGCATTGTATATATATATACACTTCCGCTCATAAAATGCTTAAACCTATTAACTAATACAGCCAAAAAAATCTTTGATCCAACGAGCATAAAATAGAAACTTCCTACAAAAGCAAGAGCAGCAAATATGCTTTGATTAAGCGCTTTATTTGTTATCGGTGCACCGATACTTAACCAGAAAAGATAAGGATGCGGACTAAGTACATTTACCAGTATCCCTTTCGTTAATGATTTTGGAATTTTTTTCTTCAGATTTAGTTCCACTCCCCTGGTGCGCAAACAATTAAAACCCAAAAAAAGAACAAAAAATCCACCGAATATCGAAATCAGACCTAACACATTATTGAAATCCGACAACCTTGCAAAAACAAGCAGAGCCAAAATGATTATTGGCAAGTCCGTTATTATCGGAACAACAGCTACTTTTAAACCGGATTTGATACCGTGTTGAAGAGTTTCTGAAATTACTAGAGCCAAAAGCGGACCTGGAGTTAAACCACCGGATAAACCTAATACAATTCCAATTGGAAGAAAATTTATCAATATTTATTTCCGTTAATTCATCATCTCATAAGCCAAAATAACTATTACCGTTAAAATTATCATAACATGTTTGGCCTGCCGTTCCAATCGTGTTCTCAGCTCTTAAAGAACTTCCATCAGTTTCTCCTTGAGCGCGGCCATACTGAAGGGTTTCTGGATAAATCCTGCCAGGCCTTTTCCAGAGAAACTTTGAACCGCATCCTGCTCGTTATAACCGCTGCAAAGAATGACAATTACTCCAGGGTGCAGGCGCCGCATCTCACGGAAGGTTTCTTCACCGTTCATCCTGGGCATGGTCAAGTCCAGCAGCACACAGATGATCTCTTTGGCATGTTTTCGAAAAATTTTCAGCGCTTCACTCCCATCGGACGCCGTCAGAACCCTGAAGCCCATGCGCGCAAGCATCTGTTTTCCTACCGTACAAACTATCTCATCATCATCAGCAATCAAAACTGTTCCGCTTCCTCTCCAGTCTTTTCTCTCAATCTCTTCCTTCCTTTTAAAAATCACTCCCTTATCGGAAAATTCCTTTGTCGGGAAAAGCACCTTGAACGACGTGCCCTTGCCTACCTCACTATAAATCTTTAAAGATCCCATGTGTCCGCGCACTATGCCGAGAACAGCTGACATGCCAAGGCCGCGCCCTGTAAATTTAGTCGTAAAAAACGGATCAAATATTTTATTTATGGTCTCTTTATTCATTCCACAACCAGTATCGGTCACTTCTATAAAAACATAAACTCCTTCTGCCAGTGGTTCGTCATGATTAACTCGCAAAACCTCATTGATATCATTAAGATATGACCAGTCGCAGTCGATCATTCCGGTAGACAGGGTAATGACCCCTCTTTCCTCGCCGACGGCTTCCGAAGCGTTGGTGATCAGATTCATGATAACCTGGCAGATTTGCGTCGCATCACCTTCGAAAGTAGGCAGGTTCTCTGCGAAACTGTATTTAAGCACGGCTTTCTTTGAGATAGAAACCTCAAGCAAATGAGCAATCTCCTCGACGAGTTGATTGACGTAGATAGGCTCGATGATAAACCGGCCTTTACCAGAATAGGCAAGCATCTGTCTGGCCAGTTCCGCGGCACGTTTGGAGGCTTTCTCAATCTCTCGGATGTATGTGCGCGCCGGAGACATGGGTGAGAGTACGTCCAGCACAAGGTCCGCGTTTCCCAGGATGCCCATCAACAGGTTGTTGAAATCATGAGCAATGCCACCGGCAAGCACCCCCAGGCTCTCAAGTTTCTGCGCATGCTGCACATGCCTCTCAAGCACCAGCTTATCCTTCTCTATTCGCCTGCGATCGGTGATGTCTATCTCCAAGCCAATAAGATAGTCTTTATCTTCAAACCTCTTGCGAAGTCCGTTAAAAAAGCATGGAATTCGACGTCCGTCTTTCGTCACCAATTCCGCTTCAGCTTCTGAAGCGCCTTCAAGGAAAACCTTCTGCATTTGTTCACTGATGAGTGTCCGGTCTTCGCCTTCGAAGAAATCTGGACCATACTTGCTGGCAAGTTCCTCATTACTATAGCCAGTAATCCTGCTCCATTCGCTGTTCCATCTGACAAACCGATGCTCATCAAAGACATAGAACAAACCGGGCAGGCTATTAATATATTCCTCAACAATCAGGTTCTCTCTTCGCAGCACCTCCTCAATGCGTTTACGATCGGTAATGTCTTCTCCTGAACTAAGAGTACCAATAACACTCCCGGACACATCTTTTATTATTGAATTATGCCATCCTACAAGTCTCTTATCACCCTCTTTTGTAATAACCGTATTTTCATAATACTCAGCCGCCCCTAACTTGTCAGATATTATCTGATTGAATACGGCTTTTATTTCTTCAATATTTTCAGCTTCGATAAAATTATCAAACCAGTTCCTTCCAATAATTTCATTTTCTTTATAACCTAATACTTCACACCCTTTATTATTTATCAACGCTACATTTTGTTCTGTATCTATTGCAATAAATATAACACCAGCTATGTCGAGATACTGTTGGGATCTGTCCTTTTCGGTTTTCAGCGCGGAAATATCGCTCAACGCGACGCGACAAACAGGCTCGCCGGCGGCTCCGGTCACAGTACTCGCTGACAAATGCCCCCAGAATGTCGTCCCGTCTTTCTTTAATATCCGCATATTACATACCTGTGGTTCACCAGTCTTAAAGAGCTGTTTGCAGTGCAGATAAAACTGATCATGATCATCTGTTACGATAAACCTGATCATTGGCTGTTTGACCAGGTTGTCACGAACCACGCCAAGCAATGCGGCTGCGGGAAGGTTTGCCTCAAGGATAAGTCCCTGGTCGCTGATTATTAGATAGCCCCACGGAGCCAAATCGTAGATATTTAAAAAGCGCACCCGTTCAGCGTCCAGTTTCTCCTGGACCTGATGCAGTTCTTCTTTCAGTATATCCTTCTCGACCCGACAAACCCGAAGTTCATGGAGTATTTGATGTATTTTCTCTGGTGACAGGGCCTCCAGTTTTTCCGGCGACAGAACAGGTTTTTCCCGTGCAATTTTTTCAGCCCTGCGGTGCAAAGTATCAGATTGCTTAGCACGATTTTTCTTTATCTGAATATCTTTTCTCTTGCCGGCCATGGGAACATGCCCCCTAAAACTATTCCTTTTGAATCTATATTATAGTCTTATTATGAGAAAAAACATTTAAATATTTACGCAGGATTATCTCAATTATCAAAACTCATATCCTTAATAAGTATCCATATAAGAGTTGTATTGAAATACCTTGAAAACTCAATTCTATTCCATGCTATTGTTCGGTTTTTTCCCATGTTTTTCGTCGGAGTCAATAGACGCGGACTCCTCAGGATAATGTTTTCTCATGCAATCCGGACAAATACCGTGGCTGAACCTGGCTTCTGAGTGTGTATGAATATACTCTTCCATTCTCTTCCACATGCCTTCGTCATCCCTTATCTGTTTACAATGGGAACATATAGGAATAATGCCGCGTAAAACTTTAATCTCATCAATAGCTTTTTTTAGTTTGTCATTTTTATCCAGAAGTGCTTTTTCAGTTTTAATAACACGGTAGGTAGCAATAAAAGCAATAATCAGAGATAAAAAAATACCTATAAGGGTCAACATAACGACACTTTTTTCAAGACTTGTCTGAGTTGCCTCGGCATATTCCAGAAAACCAGCAGCCTTTCTTCTTGCATATGAGCTTAATTCCAGCATTCTAAGCTCAAGCTCTGCTACCTTGTCAGCTCCTCTAGTCTTTGTTATCTGAACCGCGTCCTGCTTATTGCCTGAATTAATAAGAAGGACAACTTCTTCCCGAAGGGGCTGCCAATTTTCAAAAAGCTTCCGGGTCTGTTTCTCAAGGGCCTGTCCTTCCTCTCCAAGAATATCCTTTCGGATGACATCAAGCTGCTGATAAACCTTCTTTTGACTCTCAGCTATATCCTTTGTCGCAACTTCTATCTCATCAGGAGAGTTAGCTAAAACAATATCTTTCATATTGCGATGTATTTTTGTTATGTTAAAAACTGCATCAAGGGAGGCATTTGAAACAACAAGCGGATGTTCGTAAATCATTTTTGTGAGATTGCCTAATGTAAACAATCCTTTTATTGTAAAAATTCCAAAAAACAAGAACAGCATGATGATGAGCAAGAAGCTCATGCTTAATTTTTGCTTTTTAAGCATATTTGTTAGAGAAACCATTGATAGCCCTCTTTAATTTTTGCTATCGAACTCTCAACAAATTTTCTTATTGCGGCCCCGTTTTTACGCCGTTAGATAAAGCAGTTTTGTTTACTTGTTATACTGTTTGTAAATTTCATATCTGGTGGGGCATGAACAAATCAGACCATCTCCAAATAATACACGATAAGGACAAGTATTATCTGTATTTGGAGTAACAAAAAGAACATTAAGGCCGTCACAGTCTTTACAGTGCACATTTCACTGTTCCCACATTTACCGGTGGTCAAACAAGAATAATTTGCCTTACATTTGACGGTTTGCTTTTTTATTTTTTCTGAGACATTATACATAACATCTTCTTTTTTATAAATTTGCAAACGCTATTGGAATTCAGCACCCGAGTGTAGTGAGGTTCGCAATAATAATTATTGTTATTATACTCTTTTTTCTCCATTTTGTTTATTCATTTTTTAAGTCCGGCTTCCTGTTCCTGCTAAATTGTCTGAACTACCGTTTTTTATTTTTTGGATCATGATGGTTGGTACTGGAAATGGGGTCTTGCTTCTGAAAAGGATCCTTGCCGACCCAGATCGGGGTGATTTTTTTGTTTTTAACCAGTTCTTTAAACGCCGGAAGATCGTGTTTGGCAACAAAGGTAACAGCTTTTCCTTTTCTTCCCATACGCCCGGCCCGACCAGTGCGGTGCGTATACTGCTCTTTTCCACCCGGAAAATCCCAGTTGATTATATGCGAAACATGTGAAAAATCAAGGCCCCTGCCAGCGACATCCGTGGCAATAAGGTAATGTATTTGTTTTCTGCGAAATTTTGTAATAATCGAGGTGCGTTTTTCCTGCCGGAGCCCGGCATGAATGTAATCGACATTTTTTACGGAATCTCGCAGGGTGCGAAACAATTTATCCACCAAATGCCGGGCATTACAAAAAATAATCGCCTGGCTAATTTTGTCTTCTTTTATAAACCGCACCAGCTCTGCTCGCTTGTTTTTTGGATGAAGATAGCAAAAATGATGTTCAATGCTTGCCGGTGCCGCCCTGTTTTTGATGAGAGAAATATGCTTGGGATCACGCAGGCAGTCATGGGCCAGTTTTTTAATGTCATCCGCCATTGTAGCGGAAAACAGCATAGTCTGATGCTCATGAATAATGCATGATAGCAAAAGCTTAATCTCACTGAAAAACCCTTTCTGCAAAAGTTCGTCAGCCTCGTCCAAAATCACGCATTTTACATTGGAAAGATTAACAATACCATCATACAAAAGATCCATCAATCGTCCCGGAGTTGCAACCAAAATATGCACCCCGTGTTTTAACTTAGCTATTTGGATCTCCCGGCTAAATCCGCCGTATATGGCAAATGGCGCCAAATCGGTTTTCTCGACGATTCGCTGGATATCCGTTACATACTGCAGGCATAATTCACGCGTGGGCACGACCACCAGTCCCTGGATAGTATTCTGCGTTGTATCTACTTTTTGAATAAGCGGAATGGCGCATGCAGCTGTTTTGCCCGTACCCGTCTCGGCAAGGGCGCAAAGATCCTGCCCGGCAACAATGATCGGATATGTCGCTTCCTGAATCGGAGTCATTTCATCAAAACCCATTTTTTTCAGGGCTGTCAAAATGTTAGAAGGAAGATCCATTTCACTGAATTTCATAAGTTCCTTTTCTCTAGCTGCGTACAATAAATAGCAACAAATGACTGGTTGATTTTTTCTTATTCTTTAATCCAATTCATTGCATTATCAAAGTTATCAAATAATTTAACAATATTTTTTGTTTTTATTTTTTCACCCTGATTCCAAATATTATCCCATTCAGATTGAGATTTTACAACAATTGCCGATTTACCATTTCCAATTATATCTTCATTATCCATGTGGAAACTTCTTATTTTTTCTATATCTTGAATAGTCACATTATCATAATTTAATTCTAAGTGGTCGAATAAAACGTTATTGTCAGGTTTGTAATCAGGATGCTTTAATATTCCTTTGGCCATGGCGATAAAATCTTTGCCCGTCATGCTGCCGTCGGTTTTTATGATAAATAAACTATCTGTATTTAAGTATTTAATTTTATATCTCATTTTTTTCTATAAATACCAAGCACAGCGAAGGGAATGAATATCCGGCGAAATACCCGTACATTGCAGCGCCCTGTTAAGCTTTTTTAGTTTCATTTAGCATTCACCTTTTGCTTTGTCAAAATTTTATTCAATTGGTTAGCAAATTCACGCGCATTTTTATGGCTAAAAGGTGCTGGTCCTTTAGTTGTCTCCCCACTATCACGAATCCCTTGCATTAGATCACGCATCGCTAAATAGTGTTTAATGTTATCAACAGTAAAAAGTCCACCACGGTGATCTATGGCATAAGCTTTTTTTGTAATGACACGGTCAGCAAGTGGAATATCTGCTGTGATAACCAGATCACCTTCTTTAACCATCTCTACAATGCTGTGGTCTGCTTCGTCAGTTCCGGAGTCAACCATGATGTAAGTGATATGTTTTGATTCACCAAAATTGATACGCTTGTTAGATATTACATATGTCGGTAGCGCGAGCCGTTCAATTGCACGAAGTAAGATAGGCTTTAGCAGGTTTGGGAAAGCATCACCATCGATGTAAAGTGTCATCTGCATATCTCTTTGACTCGTCCTACATCCCCACTAGTTAATCTTACTTTTATGCCATGAGGATGTGAAGGCGAATTTGTTAAGATATCCTTGATGTCTCCTTCGGTTAATTTACCACTTTTCTGGTCTTGTTTTAATACTATTCTGACTTTAAGGCCTTGCTTTATATCCAATCTCTTTTTTCCATCCATAGTAATATTATATACTCCAAACTGCCATCATAAACAATGTATTGCAGATTAATTACGTGTCCACTTTTTCAGGGGCACATCACCACGTCCCTGAATTCCATTATATTTTTACCTGCGGGCTTTCATTTTGCCTGGTTATAATTTATGTGGTTTCTATTTTTTTGTTTGGAAAACTTTAATGACCTTGATCTAACTGGCTTTTGTTTCTTTGAGGCAAAGTATTCTTGTTTCCTTTGTTGTTTCTCTTTTTCCCATTCCTTTTTTTCCTTTTCTGTCATCGGTTTTTCTGTTTGAGGAAAAGGCTTTTCTGCAACAAGTTCTATTTTCTGGTTTATTAATTTTTCAATGTCTTTGATAAAAGCATTTTCTTCAGGTTCGCAAAGGGATATAGCATTTCCTTCTTCCCCTGCTCTCCCGGATCTACCTATCCTGTGAACGTATGTTTCGGCTACGTTCGGTATATCATAATTGATGACATATTTTAATTTGTCAATGTCAATACCTCTTGCAGCAATATCCGTTGCCACCAACACCCTGATTTCTCCAGCTTTGAATTGCGCCAAGACTTTTTGTCTTTGATTCTGGGCTTTGTCACCATGTATAGCTGCCGATTTGATCTTTTGTTTTTTTAGGTTACGAGCTATTTTATCAGCACCATGTTTTGTTCTGGAAAACAACAACACCTGATCGATCTTTTGATCCTGAAGTATATGGTGCAGCAAATCTTTCTTACATGATTTATTGGTATAATACAGATATTGATTTATAGTTTCTGCAGTTGAGGAAACTGGACTTACTTCTACTTTTATAGGATTTTTCAATATTTTCTTCGAAAGTTCCACAATATTTCCCGGCATTGTTGCTGAAAAAAACAAAGAC
>JAVCCS010000065.1 GCA_030765365.1 Candidatus Theseobacter exili | reverse complement strand
AGATAAAGACGCTACAAGTCTCCGGCAGTATAAATTGCAGGGCGTTTGTTCTGGTAAAAAAACAGAAAGAAAGGATAGGAGCGAAAAGCGAGGTAATCATAAAAATGACTCATTGGACTCCTCTCCCGGTCATGTGAATCTTGAACAGCATTCATTTAATGACAAAACGAACATTCTAGAATGTCCTTTATAGCAGTAACAAGGTTTTCTGTCAATTAACTCTTTTTTTGAAACAATTACAGATTCCTTAGCGCAGAAGAGCCATTCAACATATCATACTGATTTGTTCATTTCTTTTGAACGACTGCATGAATATTGAAAATACAAAAAAATGAACCCAATAATTGGAAAAAATATGTCTGTCCAGAAAATTATACCTGCATTTCCAGGAGAGAAATTGTGTGCTTTTACCATCTGAACTACATGTCCCCCTGCAGCACCCCACAGGAAAAACGCAGGTGCGGTTACTGCTGCAGCCCGGAAACCGAAGCTAGCTCTGAATGCGATTATACCGACAATTCCAAATCCTAAACTGGCAAACCCTACTTCAGCTTGAAATGGACTATTTGCCCATCCAATGAACTCAGCCGCCATCTCCTGAAAGAAGACGTGAAACACAAAGTTGTAGATATATATTATTCCAACACTGAAAAGTAAAAAGTACGAGAAGAGAGATTCTAGTAACACTTTCTTACTGATTGGTTTTGGCTTGGCAAGAAGGGAAACACATGAACAAATCAGACCAATGAGAAAAAAAGTAAGAGTGAAATTGCTCAGGAAAAACTTGATAATATTTGCAATCATTATTTTATCTCCTTGCGTTTATTGATAATAACAGCAGCTATTCTGCAGGATACCCTACCGGTTGGGTCAGAATAACCTTCTGATAATCTTTAAGTTGCATTTTTTTTACCAGAGTGGGTCTGTCTATCCATCCAAGAACAACGGTTGACAATCCTTCGGAAGCACAGAATAGATACACATTCTGACTAATAAAACCCGTATCTGTTGCAGAATAAAACTTCTTGTCATCTAATGATGCCGTTCCCATTTTTGTGTAATCAGCAACAAAAACAAGGCTGACCGGAGCTGTTTGTGTAAAGGCTTGAACACCAACTTGTGCTCTTATATCCTCCTCAATAACAGGTTCCAGTGAGTGTTTTTTTGCATCGTAAAGATATAGACCGCTTTTAAGTGCAACATAAACATCTATTTCCTGCCTGTTTACAGCTGATGGAGCGGTTCGGAAGCCGGACTTGGGTCGATTAATGCCGGAAGAGGCCCATAACAAATTGGACAATACCTGTTGAGACAACTCTTTAGCACTAAACGAGCGTGAAGAATGGCGTTCATTTAAAGCTTTCATAAGGGGTTTGCCCTCTTCTGTTTGAGGCGGAGGCAGTTTGATTTTTTTCAAGTTCTTGAGCAGATTCTGACAAAGGAATAAGCACACAGCACAGAGCAGCAATACATAAACATGACAACAAAGTCTTCATAATATATCTCCTAATAGAAGGTAGTTTAAAATCAATTGTCACTATATTTGTATGAGAAGTAAATATCTATGATTACCATGGTTGAATTTAATATATAGAGATAAGTTACATAGGATGTATGTCCGATGAGATGATTTTCTAACAAAGCATGACAAAGACCGGCGATATAACCTATAAGAATGATTCCAAGAAAATAGAAGCTTTTCCCTTTGGATGTTTTTGATTTTAATAATTTATAGATAGACATTGGCCAGGCACAACCAAAACAAACCAGCATTACTGCCTCAAAAAATTCAGCCATTTTTCACTCCTTTTACAGTTTTTGAAAAATGTTTTTGTTTTAACAATAAATTCTTTTGCTTTTCTTTACCTTTTAATGATTTTTCTACGAAACAGGTATCTCCTGTAAATGGATTTTTTTGTGTCCAATACATTAGGGTTGAATATGTTGAAGGAGTTGGTGTGAATATTTGAACCTGTTCCGGAAGCAGTCTTAGTTCCCTTATAGCAAAAGCTTTTAGTTTTGCCATATCAGTTTCAGTACATCCGGGGTGAGCTGCAATCATATAGTAAGTTAAAAACTGTTTTTTCCCTTCATCCTTAGTAATTTTGTAGAAAAGCTTCCTGAATCTAATAAGCGCTTTGGGGTCAGGTTTGCCCATCATTTCCAGTACATGCTTTTCAGAATGTTCAGGAGCAATCTTTATTTGACCTGACACATGATGTCTAATAAGGTTTTGAGTGTATCGTACTCCGTTTGCTTTGTCGGAAAGTATCATATCATGTCTGATTCCTGATGCTACAACTACCTTTCGGATTCCTTTAATTTTTCTGAGTTCATTAAGCAGTTCAATTTGTTTTCTGTGATTTATAGGTAAGCCAGAGCAAATCTTGGGAAACAGACATCGTTTTTTGCTGCAACAGCCTTCTTTTATCTTTTTTGAACATTCAAATCCATACATATTTGCTGTCGGGCCGCCAACATCATGAATGGTTCCTTTAAAAAGCGGGTGCCTGGAAATTATTTGAGCTTCCTGCAAAATAGATTTTGTGCTGCGCCACCGGACTGTTCTCCCCTGATGGACTCCAATAGTGCAGAAGTTGCATTCTCCATAGCATCCCCGATGCGTGGCAATTGAAAAACGGATAGTTTCCAGAGCTTTTACATTGCCTTGTTTAGAATAATACGGATGCAAATCCCTTTCATAATCCATATTGAATACAGTATCCAGTTCTTTGCCTGACATGTATTTTGAGGGCGGATTTTGTATAAGATATCTTGTGTCCTGTTTTTGAGCCAAAGGCGATGCTGTTACTGGATCGTTGTTGCGATAAAAAGCATGAAACATTTTTGTAAAAGTCTCTTTATCTTCTGCCGATTTTTGATATGAAGGGAGTTTAATACAATTATCAGGTGCTTCTTTTGAGATATAGCAAAGTCCTCTAACAGTTTTTGGATCATGTTTTTTCTTTAAACATGCAGCCAATTCAACTACAGAACGCTCAGCCATTCCATAAAGAAGATAATCAGCTTTTGCGTTAAACAAAATAGATTTTCGTATCTTGTTTGACCAGAAATCATAGTGAGCAATCCTTCTCAAACTAGCCTCGATACCGCCGAGTACTATAGGTGAAGTATTTTTAAAATGGGTTCTAATGAGATTGCAGTATACAATGACCGCTCTATCAGGACGCCGAGTATTAAGTCCACCGGGAGTATAATCATCGCTTTTGCGTTTTTTGCCTGTTGCGGTACTATTAGCGACCATGGAGTCAATACAGCCCCCGGTAACACCCCAGAACAAATCAGGTTCCCCTAGTCTGCATATGTCTTTTTCAGATTTTGTATCAGGTTGTGCAATTATACCCACCCGATAACCGGCATTTAAAAGAACTTTCCCAATTACTGCGACACCAATAAAAGAAGAATCGATATAGCTATCACCAGTTATCAGGATGATGTCAAGCGTATTCCACCCCAGCTTTTTCACTTCTTTTTGTGTTGTTGGCAGAAACATAAAAGACTCCTGTGCCAGTATTTAATTAACAAGATGCAAGAGGCTTAGCCAGAAAGGAATAGCATTTTTTAAAAAAAACTACTTTTTGAGTATTCCATTGACCGCACATTATTTCTTGAATATCTGCTAATGAGCAATTCAGTTATTAGATGTATCTTGAATTTTCTTTCTCAATTATTACACCGATTAAATGAGAAATCGAATGAAAATAATTGCCGAATTTTAACCTGGATATAAATGGTCCTATACCAAAGTTTTCAATAATTCTAAAATTAATTTAAAAGGTAATAATATATCCATTTTTATACCATTACGTGATTAATCGTTAATTAAGATTTTATAATAGTCCAGAGTCCAATAATCACAAAACTGGTTCCGGCGATCCAGGACAAATATTTTGGATTCAAATACTTTCCCAAATTATTTCCTATTAAAACTGCAATACCTGACGCTATAACAAGCGCTGATGCTGATGCCAAAAAGACAAACAATTTTGAATGATCTTTGTTAGTTGCGAAAAGCAGTGTTGCCAACTGTGTTTTATCACCTAGTTCAGCAAAAAGCACTGTTATAAATATAGTTAAAAAAACTTTAGTATTCATTATTTCAATTCCTTGTCTTTTCAGTAAGAGTAAAAATCAAAAAGCAAATATACAGAAAAATACTTTTTATACATTACTTCTCTTTTAAATTACAAACCTAACATGTTTATAAAAATCATCTATTTGCAATGACTAACATTTCAAAATCTTCGGTTGTTAAGTTCTTATCTTTATTCCACTTACCTAATTCTGCCCCAAAAATCTCTATAAATGTGAATCCTAACATTTTTAATAACCAGATGATTTCAGAAGGCACATAATATCGCTCATTACATTTTATTAGCTTTTTATTTCCGTCATCATCTTCAAACTCGTATTCTGAATGATCTCTAAAAGTCATCAAATCGAAGGTGTTGTTTTTGTTTGTTTCACTATTGTGATTCTTATTTATAAAATCTTTCACAGAGTGAAACAGTGGAAATAAACCGTTCAAAGTTGTAAAAATAAAAGTGCCGGAAATTTTCAGAGCTTTAGATGCGCATTCCAGTATTGTAAAGTTCATTTCATCCGTTTCCATTAATGGAAAGCCTCCTTCACAAATCATAATTACAAGATCAAAATTTTGGGAAAAGGATAAAGTTCTGGCATCTTTTTTAATAAAATTAACGTTTACGCCTGCTTCTTTAGCATTTAATCGTGCTTTATTTATTTGTGCTTCGGATAAATCGATAGCGGTAACTGAATAACCTCTTTTAGCTAATTCGATAGAATGCCTGCCGGTGCCACACCCAATATCCAGGATTGATTTGTTTTTATCGTAGTTGATCTCATTCTCAATAAAATCAACTTCACCTTTTGTCCCAACAACGAAAGGTTCTTTTTCGTAATTGTTTGAATAATTTTCAAACAGTTCCTCATACCATTGTTTCATTATATTAAAACCTTTCCCTTACTTTTTCTAAAATATCATTCGCAATACTTTCCTGATTACCCTGTGGAGATGCCGCGGATATCACATCTACTCCTTCTATGTTCATTTTTAAATCAGGGTTACCTGCGCATGGGACTACAATGATCTTGTTCTTGTTTTTAGCTTTATTCATGAAAGCGCGGGTGTTTTTATGAAGCTTCCAGGCTTTTACCGTATCAAGAATTATTACTACATCGAAGTTATCAATATTGGATTCAAGGATATTCTGGACATCAATCAATTCAATGTAACAGCCCTCTTCTTCAAGTGCTTTGGTTACTGTGTTTGCGATTTGATTGCGAAACTCATAATCCTGAGTGGCAATCAGAACCTGTTTTGAGGACATCTTTGACCCGATATGTTGATTCTCAACAGGAGCACGGTCCCTAAATCCCCACCATGCAAAAACAGCCAAAGCAGCAACAATTACAACTAAAATTATAGCAATGTGCTTGATCCACTTCATTTTTTCATGATCTCCCGAAATCTTGTTTATTAAATTTATCAAAAAACTAAACTATATCTCCAAAAATTTCTTTGGGAGGCAGCAGGTATTCCTCCCATTCTTCCTCAGAAAGTTCAGAGATTTTTTGCATTGAATGATATCTTAAGTTAAAGGCTGCATTAAACATGTGTAGGGCGTGTTCCATTGAAGGTAAAAGTTCTTCATCATCAAGCTGTTCATGTTTGCACGACGTAAGTATTTTACCTATTTCTCCAAAAGCATCTTCAATATAATACTTAACCGTAGCACATTGAATAGATTCATTTTGTGTTTCTTCTTCAGGGAGCTCGGCAATGCCTCGTTCTGCCAATATTTCGCCGGCGATTTTTGCAGCTTCGTCTTCATATTCATTGTCAAGATTTTTGGCAATACGTATCAATTCATCAGAATCAAGCATTAGATAATATTCTTTAACTTCTTCAACATTCATGGGCATTAGTCCTTAAAACAGTTAGACACATTAGTTTTGTTTTTTTAACAGATATCTATATGAAATTATGATTATTATTCTTTTTCAACAGTTTATATTATTTCCTCAAAGCAATTCTCTCATAACATTAGGGATCTCAGCACACTATTGCTTTTTATATTATTCTTAGCTGTTCAGGTATTAATTGAGTTCAGCGCAGCACGGGAGACGCGTTGCGGTTGAACGGGTTCATCCTTAGTGCCAGAGAAAACAGGTACGGATAGCTGACCTTCAAGTGTTCCATGTACGCCAGCCACTGACGAGCTAATTGTCCATACACTCTTTTCATATCACCATACAGATGCTTATAGTCTTCATCCGGCAAGTCCTGCAGATTTTCTCGCGCTCCAAGTTCTTCCGTCAAATGAAACACTGCCCAAAGCAAATCTGTGAAAGATTCGTGCTCCAGCAGATTGGGATTTTCCAACAATCTCAACAAGAAGTCCCTTTTCTCTACCAGGAACATCTTTAAACTCTTCCAGTCCACATTCTTTGCCTCAATGTCGTAATCATGCTTCACTAAAAAGCGACGGATTTCCAGGAACTCCTTACCCGCTGAGCTAACCTCTGGGACCAACTCTTGCTGAAGCCTCTCTATCTTAGGATCCAATTCGGACAGGATCTCCAAGAGGCTTGACCCAACCTCGCTGAAAAATGCTCCAATGACCATATTTAGCTTTGCCAGCCTCGAATTTTTTTCTTTTTGCTGTAGCACACGGTGGATGATTAACGTTACGAGCAGAACCTCAATAAAAACAAAGCCTACGTCTCCAAGCAGGTAAATGAATATATGATGCGCATCTTTAAAGATCAGATAATGCAGAAAATAAACAATACCAGACAGAAGGAGCAAGGATATTCCCAGCAAGATCTGCCAACTCAATCGTTTCACAATTTCACCTCCGTCATCCAGCATTGCCCAGTATTATGCCTAACACCCGAATTCTCCGATACGTTTATTAATCCTGTTGTAACCTTTTCCTGGTTCCAATAGGAGTCGGACACAGGAAGACTACAATGTATGAAGATATTATAATAGAAAGAATAATTGTAAGTTGAATTAGTTGCGAAAGCTTAATACTAATAAAAGAATTTTCTATTGCAACAACAGCAATAATAAGTCCAAATTCACTGCATTGACCTAAACGCAGACCGGCTTCCTTGGAAAAATCAGAACTTTCGCCAACGAATTTAAATAAAAATTTAAAAACAAGAGGTTTAGCTATCAGTATAATTATTGCTATTAACAGAGCCGGAATCCAGATGGATTTGGCAATAAGAAAATTAAATTTTGCACCCAAAACAAAGAAGAAGAACATAAGAAAAAAATCTCTTAGCGGCAATAACTTCTCAGATAAAAAAAAGGAAATCGGATTTCTGGCAAGAATTACGCCTCCGATAAAAGCTCCTATTTCATAAGGTAAACCTAAAAAGTGAGCTAATGCTGCTATTCCAAGTCCCCAAGCCATAGTCAACATATAAAGAACTTCATGGTATCTATCACTATGACGCATCATCTTGCGAAGAATATATTGTTCAAAAAGAACAAGTATAAATATAAATAGAATTCCTTTAACAATTAATAGACAGAAATAGATTGGGCTATTACCGGAAACATTCCCTTTTATAAACATCAAAGTTAGTACAGCCAGGATATCTTGTGCAATCAATATAGCTATGCAAAATGAACCCATATGCTTATGATGAAGCGTTGTTGTTGGTAACAATCTAATAACTAGAACTGTACTTGAAAACATAAGAGCAATACCTGCAAATAAAGAAGATTGCCAGGAGAACCCTGTTATTCTAAGGATTAAAAAAACTAGAAGAGCACAAAAAATACAATTTCCAATAGTTACAATACATGTCTTCTTAAATAATTTAAATAATCGATCAGGATGTAACACCAGGCCTGCAAAAAATAATAGCAATGTAATCCCTATATGAGACAATCCTTCAATAACTTCAACATTATGAATAATCTTAAGTCCCCATGGACCGATTAACATGCCGGCTATCAAATATGCAATTATTATAGGTTGTTTACAAACAGCGCCTAACCAAGCCATAACAGCAGTACTTACAATAATTACTACAATATCTAAAACAATACCTTCCATAATTATTAGCTCCTGTTGACAACTAATTAAAAAAAATATTCCATCATTTTTTTATTTAATATACTACTTTCATCACATTTCAAGTATTCATATTTTTCTTCTTTTTTCACATAACGTTCGCTTTGAGCAGCAAGGCGTTATCCGGGCGTTCAAGGTGTCTT
>JAVCCS010000162.1 GCA_030765365.1 Candidatus Theseobacter exili | reverse complement strand
TAGGTACCTCCGCTTAACGTAGAATTTTCAAAATCAGGCAGAGCGATGTTAATGTTTGCAGCAGGACTCTCCCAGGGAAACTTAGGATCTACAAAACCCTTGAAATTTACATCACCATCGTCAAATTTTCCACCTGCCCATTTAACTGCACCTAATACACCATATTCGTCTTTCATTGAACTGATATGTTCAACCAGTTCCTGATCAAGACCTATGAAATTATGTGTATGGTCCCAGCTGAAATATGAATATCCTGTGTTAAGGCCCATGTCACATTTTAGCTTCTCGCCACCACCCTGAAAACAGACATATCCAACTTCTACAGTCGGGCCGAAACCGTCAAGATCCGCTTTCCATGTTTCAGAACTGTACTGGTAGTTATCTTCGTAATCGTAAAGCACACCATGAAATGTTGCCTGTCCTATAAATACGTCCCAAAATTCTTTTGGAATGTCGGCCCCAAACATACTAGAAATGTTGTTGACATCCTTACCGGTAAGACCCTTTTGTAGCTGACTAGCGTCTTGCATTCCAAACTCCGTTGTAATCATAGGAATTGGAATACCCTGGCCGTTAAGTGTTACACTGCCGGGAGCAACATAACCATCTGCATACTCCCTGACACCATCGTCAGCGCTAAGGCTGCCAATGTTATTGCTGGCTTTCTGAGTCATTGTTCCGCGAGCACCGGTATACTCGAAATGTGTTGGTCCGGAAACGTGCATTTCACCGCCCGTTCTCCATTCAACACCCGCGCTAATGTACAAACCTTTCCAAAACTCAGATTCCTTGGTCCAGCCAACACCGAGCTCCTCCTGTTCCACTACATCAACTTCAATAATCTGAGTTTCCATCTCCATCTGTGGAGATACTGACTCAGCCTGAAGTGACTGCAGAAAACAAGGAAGGGTTAATAAAACTGCTGATACTGCTAGTACAAACACTTTCTTCATAATCCTCTCTCCTTTTCTTCCATTAACAAAGAAATAATAACTAGTATTCCTACTTAAGATTTTTAATTTATATAAAAGCAAACCTTTTTGCAAGATTATTTTTTAATATATGGGCAAAAAGGTACCTATTGCTCATTATTGACAAAAAAACTCATATTTCTGCATTTTTAAAAACGACTTAAGACAAGGAATAAACACCTTTGTATGATTTTTTTATGATTTTCTTCTCTTCCGCTTTTTTGAAGTCCCTGTAAGGCATTCGTAAGCTTCTTGTATTTTTACAAATTTTTTATGTGCCAGTTCCTGAAATTCTTTACCAAGATGCTGTACCTTATCCGGGTGATATTGAGCAGCTAATTTTTTGTATGCTGATCTTATCTCCTCCACTGAACAACCATTTACTATTCCCAGTATCTTATATGGATCTTCCTCAAATGCGTTAACCTTATCCTCTTCGCCGCCAGAGGTATGCCTGCCCTGTTTTTTTTTAGTTTGATCTTTTTGGGTTTTTCTGCCTTTACCTTTCAGAAAACGATGTGTCAACCAAGCCGTTAGCGCAAGAACTGCAAGATCATCAATTCTGCCAAAACTCGACAAAAAGTCCGGAAATAAATCCCAGGAAAAAATAAAATATAAAACTGCCAGATACCAGATTATAAAAATTTTCATAGAATAAAAGGAAAAGCCTTTCTATTTTAGCTGGACAATTTCCAGCTCAGATTATTCACAAACCACCTGCACAGAACAGATATATGCTTATCAGCTGCATACATTTATACACTCTCTCTACGTTGCTTCCTTAATAACCTGGGCTGACAATTTCCTGGCATTATTAACAGCAAAGCCATTTGTATCATTATTAAAAAAAGCATACACATCCCGTCCGGCATCGAGATGATCCCTTATAGAAGCTGCAAACCACTCAAGTTCACCATCAGAGTAGTCCGAACCATAAAGTGAATTTTCTCCATGAAACCGGTAATAACAGTAATCCGAAGTAACCTCATCACGCCATGGAAAAACACCGGAATGAGCAGCGCAAAGAACATACGTTCTATCCTGAAGAAGCGTAATAATTGCCTCAGAAAACCAGCTTTCATGACGAAATTCAAAAGCATGTTCAATCCGTGAAAAAAAAGAGTGCTTTTCAAGAAGATCACAAAAAATGTTCAATCTATCAATATCAGCACGCATAGACGGCGGTAATTGCCACAAAACCGCGGTTAGCTTTTCTTCAAGCGCATCTGCACATTCTGCAATCTTGTTGAGACTGTCCTCACAATCCTTTAACCGTTTAATATGAGTAATATACCGACTGCCCTTAATCACAAAAGTAAAAAAATCCGGAGTTGCCCTGTGCCAACCATTAAAAGTTTTTTTTGAAGGAAGCCTGTAAAATGTAACATTCAATTCAACAGAATCAAATTGAGTTGCATAATACTCCAACCACTTTTTTTGAGACAAACCTGAAGGGTAAAAAACATCATTGCTCCAGTGGCGATAACTGTATCCAGAAGTACCTAAACGGAATTCGGACATTTCATTAACCTCTTTTTCATCAAGAATTATATCATAAAAAAACGGTTATAGCCCACAGAGATCTTTAGCCCGGATAGTGTTATCTAATGAGAAAGTATCTTATATACAAGTACAGGCTGCTTATAACAAGACTTACAATCATCAAAGGAAATCCGTATTTTGAAAAATCCCAAAAAGACAATTTGTATTTATTTCTTTTTGCTATCTGGGAAATAACAACATTTGCTGATGCACCAACTAATGAACCGTTTCCGCCAAGACAGGCGCCAAGACTTAATGCCCAAAACAAAGGTTCTGTAATCTGGACACGAACAAGTTCGGGCATATCCTGAATTCCAAACTGAACTGCAAATACTGGGATCAATGTCTTTATTATAGGAATCATTGCTATTACAAGCGGAATATTGTCTACAAGTGCCGAAAAAACAGCACAAAACCAAAGAACCGCAATTACTGTCAGTAAAAAATTACCATGCGTCCAAAAAATAACCGCCCTTCCAAGAATAGTAAATAATCCGTTAAATTCAAGAGCCCCTATCAGCATAAAAAGACCTATAAAGAACAAGATAGTGCTCCAGGAAACCTTCTCCATTGCATGCGATAAATCCACTTTGCAAACCAACGCCATTAGTACAGCGCCCGTTAAAGCAATAATACCGGGTTCAATTCGCAAAACACGGCTTAGAAAAAACCCTGCCAATACAAGCAAAAAAACAGGAATTGCCCTGTACAGAATTCCAGGTTCAATAATTGCCCTTTCAGGTTTCGCTTTCATAATTCTTGATTTTGCTTCAGGAGAAACTTTGAGAACTTTCCCTAGTAATGGAATAACAATTAAAAGAGAAACACCTGATATAATCAAAACAACAGGCCCCTGATTTATTAAAAATTCATTAAAAGTCAAGCCGACTCTGGAACCTATCAAAATATTTGGAGGGTCTCCGACAAGTGTAGAGGTTCCTCCAATATTTGAAAATATAGCTTCCATTATCAATATAGGAACTGTCGGTATTTCAAGTATCTGGGTTATAAGAATTGTTATTGGTGCAATAAAAATCACTGTCGTTACATTATCCAGAAAAGCGGAAAGTATGGCTGTTACCACAAGGAGTTCAACTAAAATCACAATACCGTTTCCTTTGGCTTTCTGTGCAATCATAATTGCAATCCACTCAAAAACACCGGTAAGAGACATTATATGAACAATTATCATCATACCGACAAGAAGGAAAATTACGTTTAAGTCTACAGCCGAAAGAAGTTTATCATAAGGTGCAAGATGAAGCATTATCACTGCACCTGCCCCCAGCAATGCAGCCACGGTTTTATCAACCTTTTCAGAGGCAATCATCATATACGTAATTAAAAATATTATTATCGATAATGTCATGGCTAAAAATTTATTATCCTATCAAGCACTGCGCTCTGGTCTATTACACCTACGTGTTTTCCGTCCTTTACTACATATACCTTTGGATGTCTTTTTACCGTTAAAGCGAAAACAATCTCAAGTAAAGTTGCATCCGGAGACATAACTGCAATGTCACTGGTCATAATATCACTCGCAACAGAGTGAGCTTCTTCACGAAAATATTTTTCAAAAGGATCAAATTCACTAATAAAAGATACACTTTTAAGCTGTGCAAAAAAATCCGGAATACCGAACTTAAATAATAGATCACAACTGATCTCTCCAATAACATTCATTTTTTCGTTTACTACCGCAA
This sequence comes from Candidatus Theseobacter exili, assembly GCA_030765365.1. Taxonomy (GTDB): domain Bacteria; phylum Auribacterota; class JACPWU01; order Theseobacterales; family Theseobacteraceae; genus Theseobacter; species Theseobacter exili. The sequence goes on along the minus strand of JAVCCS010000162.1, from coordinate 14,875 downwards.
CAGCATTCATACGATGCAAAGACATCTGCCTGGTTATATATTTTAATGGTGTATCCGGATATACAGTGAAAATCGGTTTTCGCATAATATCTTCTGCAGTAATCGGAACATCAATAGCTATAGCCTTTTTCTTTATGTACCTGAAAATTTCTTCAGGCTTATTAGTCTTGAGAAACATTTTTTTTGTCTGCACATCTGAAAACAACCCGGCTACCTGAGACATTATTTTTAAAGCTATTGTTGGAGATTCAAGCGGGGTCAAAACCATGCAGGCTATTTCAACAGGGTTGCCGTCAAGAGACTCGAAATCCAAAGGTTTATCCAGGATAGCAAGGCAAACTGCAACTGTTTTAAGTGATGCCATGCGCGCATGAGGGAAAGCAAAGCCTTTACCTATACCGGTTGAAGTTTGTTTTTCTCTGGTGATGATAGCTTCCTGACTTTCATCCAGACTGATTTCCGGGTGATTCTGAAGAGAAGGACTCTTTGTTATTGTCCTGACCATTAGATCAAGTAAATCCCATTTATCCTTTGAGTGCACATTAAGCACTATCAAGTCTGGCAATAGATATTTGGAAAGAAGCATACTTCCACCATTTTGAAGAAAAATTTGAATTGAATTCAATTAACAGTATTAAAAAAATCATAATAAGCAAAGTAGATTTTCTAATAAAGGAATTTTTAAAAAAAGATGGTCTCAGGATTGAGTTGACAACATTTACGTCTGGAAGTATATAAAGTATATAAGCTCACATTATCAATGTCTTAAATGAAAAACAGAAACGCACAGGAGATACGCACTGAAAATACTAAAATGTATCCTCATCATATTTACTGGTATTTTTTGTTTATCATTTCCTGTTCATTCTTTTGCACAGAATAAACAGATAGTGAAGATAGGAGTACTTGCAAAAAGAGGTTATGAAAAATGCGTTCAGCAATGGGGACCGACAGCTGACTATCTTAATGTAACCGATAAAGATTATCACTTCGAAATAATTCCGTTAGATTTTGATCGGATTCTTCCCTCAGTTGAAGAAAAGAAAATAGATTTTATACTTGCGAATTGTTATTTCTATGTAAATCTTCAGGTTTTATTTAATGTCAGCAGGATAGCTACACTGAAGAATTTGCGGCCATCAGGGGTTCACACCGTTTTTGGTGGCGTTATTTTTGCCAAAGCCGATCATGCAGGAATAAAAAATATTTATGATCTCAAAGGCAAAAGATTTATGGCCGTTAATAGGTCTTCGTTTGGCGGCTGGCTTATGGCATGGAGGGAATTTAAAGAGCTGGGGATTAATCCCTTCAGTTATTTTAAAGAAATCAAATTCGGGGGAACACATGACGCGGTTGTCCATGCTGTACTGAACGGTGAAGTGGATGCGGGTACTGTACGAACCGACACCCTTGAGAGGATGCAAAATGAAGGTAAAATCTCTTTGGAAGATTTTTATATTTTGCACTATGAAGGTGTAGAAACCGATCTGGGAAAAGCTGGTTTTGTTCACAGCACACGACTTTATCCTGAATGGCCGCTGGCAAAATTGAAACATACCAGCAACGACCTCGCTGATATACTTGCAAAAGCTTTGCTTGCAATGCCTGCATCAAGTCAGGCAGCAAAAGCTGCAGAATGTGCAGGCTGGACAGTTCCTCTGAATTATCAACCCGTACATGATTGCCTTAAGATCCTTGCTGTTTCCCCTTATGAACTATACGGAAAAGTATCTATAATATATCTCATCAAGCATCATGGCTGGTGGATATTTACTATAATAATGCTTCTATTATTAGGATTGGGCCTTTTTATATACCTTAATGGACAGGCGCTGATTGCGAAGAAATATACGGAATTATTATGGGAATTTACTCCCAGCGCTATATTCACGGTTGATCTGAACAGGAAAATAACTAAATGGAATAAGCACGCGGAAAAAATAACAGGATTTAATAAAGAGGAAGTTGTTGGCAAAGAGTGTTCTATCTTTGCTTACACACCCTGTAATGAAGTATGCGGTCTGTTGGATCCTGACGTGCAGAAACCTGTTAGCAGCAAAGAATGTCAGATAAAAACAAAAAGCGGTGAAATGATTACAGTATCAAAAAATGTTGATGTTTTGACAAGTTCAAAAGGTGAAATAATAGGTGGCATAGAAAGTTTTCATGATATCACGTGGAAAAAGCAGGTTGAAGAAGATCTTAAGATTAAGGCTGATAGATTAAAATTAACTTTAGAAGGTATAAATGACGGTTTGTGGGAATTATTTCCTAAAGATAATAAAGTTTATTTCAGCCCGGTTTGGTTCACAATGCTGGGATATAAACCTGATGAACTTCCGCATTCCTATGATACTTGGAGGAACCTTCTGCATCCTGAAGACCTTGCGGCAGCAGAAAAAATAGTAATGGATTGTATTTCAGGAAAAAGGAACGATTTTCTTATCGAAGTTCGCATGAAAACAAAAGACAACAAGTGGAGATGGATCTTATCGCGGGCAAAAGCATGTGAAAGACTTGAAAATGGCCAGGCAACAAGACTGCTGGGAACTCATTCTGATATAACTAAGAGGAAAAATGCTGAAGAAAATCTGAAAGTTAGTAATGAAAAATTCAGGATTTTGTTCAAATCTTCCAGAGATGCCATAATGATGCTAGGGCAGGATGGGAAATTTATAGACTGCAATAAAGAAACTTTACGGATATTTGGAGTAAAAGAAAAAAAGGAGTTTTGTGCTTTAACACCTGCAGAATTATCCCCCGTTTACCAGGAAGACAATGAAAAGTCTATTGTAAAAATGCGTAAGATGATAGAAAAAACTATTGAAAAAGGCTCATATTCTTTTGAATGGCTGCACAGAAGAAAAAGCAATAATAAGGCATTTCAGGCAACAGTTTTACTTACGAAAATAGAGCTTCATGGAGAGGTTTTACTCCAGGCAACTGTTCGTGATATAACCGAACAAAAAGCTGCAGAAAAAGCTATTAAAGATGCTATGACAACAAAATCAAGTTTCACATCAATGGTATCACATGAACTTAGAACACCGCTTACAATTATCAAGGGAGGTATAGATCTTATTCTGGATGGGTTTGTAGGAGAAATAACCGATGAGCAAAAGGATCTTCTGCTGACATCCAAAAATAGTGTTGATAGATTGAATAGATTAATTAACGATGTATTGGATTTTCAGAAACTGGATGCGGATTTAATGAGTTTCAATTTCAAACAGCACAACATAAATGATCTCATAAGTGAATTACAGAAGAGTATGGATCCTGTGATTTCCAATAAAGAATTATATTTTACAGTTGATCTGGATGATAGCACCCCGGAGATATGGTTTGACAAGGATAGGATTTCACAAGTGTTAACCAATTTGATCAGTAATTCACTAAAGTTTACTGAAAAAGGCGGAATAAAGATCAAATCTATCTGTGATGTCAATACCGTAACAGTATCTGTTGAAGATACAGGTCTGGGAATAAAAGAAGAAGACCTTCCTCGTCTTTTTAAAAGTTTTGTACAGCTGGAAAGTACACGTAATATGAAAGGTGATGGTACAGGATTAGGCTTAACTATAAGTAAAAAGATCATAAAAAAACACAATGGTAAGATTTGGATAGAATCGAAATATGGCAAAGGAACTGTTTTTCATTTTGTTCTTCCAATCAGGGATAGGAGGGCTTGTTATGAGCAAAAAGATATTAATAGCTGATGATGAACCAGATATATTAAAAATGCTTTATTATACGTTGCGAAAACTTGATTGTGAAATATTTCAGGCAGATAACGGAAAAGATGCTTTGGAATTAGCTATAAAAGAAAAGCCTGATCTTGTTGTATTGGATTACAAGATGCCAGTAATAGACGGTATACAGGTAAGCAGAAGATTAAAATCTTCGGATGAAACTAAAGACATTAAAATCATACTCATTACTGCGAGCATTGATGGCATTAATGAAAAATTCAACGAGAGTCTTGCAGACAGATATGTTTTGAAACCGTTTGAAGCTAAGGATATGTTTGAAGAAGCCAAAAATATATTGGGATTATAGGAATGGTTCCATAATGTACTGCAGGATCAGTCCTGAACGAGTTATCCATAAACTTAATTATTTAACAACATCCCCCTAATACTTACGATACATAGTGACAAGCACCAGATGTTACACGTTTTTTATTGAGAACATGAGAAAATAGTATTAGAATAAATAGTGGCTGTGTTTTGATGGCTGCTTATTCAATAGGAGATATAATATGGGTTGTTGTGGAAATGTCGATATGGACCGGTTGGGTATTGGCGTAGCTATCGCAATTGCTCTTGCTGTCTTACTAATAGTAATATATTTTGCATTGGAAATGTTTGACCCAAAAGAATATATTATAAAGCAAGGGAATCAAGAATTTGTCATTAAGAGGGGTATGACCAAACAAGTGGTAGAGGGCATTATTGGCAAAAAAATATATACAATTTCCACCCCTTTTAAAGGCTGGAAGAGAGCCGCAATTACTTTAGACAATAAAAGCTATTCGGTTAACTTTAAAAAAGACAAATTAGTTGACATAAAGTTTCACCAAGAAGTAGATGAGGATGAATTATTTTAATAGGTTTATGTAAATGTATTATTAACTTATCTGTGTTTCCAATTTTTTATAGAAACATCACTACGTCCTGAAAAATTTTTTTATATTTGCTACAAAACAAATTTTATTGCAGAGTTTCTTTTAAGTCGCTCAAAAATATTTATTCGTTCATTTTCATCTCTAACATCTACTTCTAACTTTAAAGATTTGTATTTACCGCCAGAACTGCTCTTAGAAGCTGTTATTGTATACAAATTATTTCCAACAACAGATACTGCTGCTTGCTTTAACAACTTTTCATCTTGACCAATAATTTTGTAAGCCCATTTGCAGGGATAATCTATCTTAGGTTTATTCATTTAATTCCATCGATTATTTCATTATTAATAGTAGGTAGTTTTTCTGTCTGATGGCAATGGAAATAAGCGGATTTTAACAGTGCGTTAGCGCTATTAAATTTCGTCTTAATTGATTTGTTATATACTCGGTTTAGCTTCAACTATTATTCCACCAAGCTTGCCTTTTTGGATTGATTCCAACAAATCACCATATAATCTACAAACTGTATCCAAGGCCTCAGCTCCACCAGTTTCTAGTATCTCTTTTTTCTTCGATTCAACCTTGTCCATAAACTGAGAGTACCAGTGCTCGTATTTAGGAGTAATATCCATCGTTTTTGTTAAAGACCAGCCAATTTTCTCCATCATGTTTTCTAAATAGTCCATCTTTATAGGACATGGTAAAAAGGGCAATGTCTCCTCCATAATTGGTTCCTTGTTGTAATCACCATAATCAATGTAATCAAAAATGAGGAGAGTTGATAAAGGATTAGCAACCTTGCACAATGACTCCAATACCGTTTGCTGATTATCAAAAGCGTAAAAGGAGTTAAATAAGTATAATAAATCAAACTGCCTTTTGAGATATTTCGAAACGTCAACTATGTTACAAGCAATAAAATCAAGAGATGCATATTTCTGCTTAGCATATTCAATAGAATCTGACTCTATATCTACGCCTACAACATCTCCCCAACCGTTGGCATTTAAATAATGGGCAGTACCTCCACGACCACAACCAACATCTAGCATCAATCTGTTTTTATTCTTTGGAACATTCTGGAATGTGAGCTCAATTGCTTCTTTCCCCCCAGGGTGGGCATAGTTTGCATCACGTATTATAGAAAGAATCTTTTTACCAATAAATGAATTCATTCGCATAGAGTTTGCCTTCTAAAAGTATAACATCTTAATATATATACTTAAATCTTACTAATTTAGCTCCGACCCTTAGCCTCCTCAAAATGTCAATTAAGTTGTTATGTTGACTCCGTCCCCTAAGGTGTTAAGCTGTACGAGTTGCGGGTCAACTGAAGGTGCTGATTCGGCAATCTCCATTATTGCAAGATAACCTATTATGGGATACTTAAATATTTTACTTTCCTCTTTTTGAGCACTCTGGCGTTCGACATTCGATATTCTCTTTTAAAAACTCTTCAATTTCTGTATTCCATTTGCCTATCGGTTACATATATAATCAACAAAACTATTTGAAACTTTTTAGGCATCTTTAAGCATGTATGATCTGATTATAAAAAACGGCACCATTATCAACGGAACAGGAAGTCCTTCGGAAACAGGAAACCTGGCTGTTACGGGTGGAATAGTATCTGTAATTGGCGAGGTTTCAGACGAGCAGGCAAACCTTACAATTAATGCCGAAGGCAAAATTGTTTGTCCCGGTTTTATTGATATTCACGGACATTCAGATATTTTACTTCTTGCTGATCCGGCAGCGTCCAGCAAGGTTATGCAGGGTGTTACCACCGAGGTATGCGGTAATTGCGGTTTTTCCGAATTCCCAGTCTATGGTCAAACAGGCAAAGCATTGAACGATAAATCCGAAACTTTCGGAATTACTATTGACTGGAAAGATCTGGAAGGTTTTGCAAATCGGGTAAACGATAATGGCTGCGCAATTAACTGGTGCAGTTTTATCGGTCACGGAAGTCTCAGAAAAGCATATCTTGGCAAGGAAAACCGGAAACCAAATCCTGAGGAAACCTTGCAAATGCAGTATGATATTGCAAAAGCGATGGATCAAGGCGCTGTTGGTTTATCGAGCGGCCTTTTTTATATTCCCGGAATTTTCGCTGATGCTAATGAACTCAGTACGCTTTTAGGCCCGGTAAGTAAAGCAACCGGTATTTATTCAACGCATATGCGAAGTGAAGGTGACAATCTTCTTGAAGCAATTACTGAAGCAATTACTACCGCGCAAAAAGGACATGTCCCTTTGCAGATTTCACATCTTAAAGCCGCGGGAACAACCAACTGGCATAAACTGGATGATGCATTTGAGCTTATTGAAAATGCAGTAGGTACAGGAAGCGACATTACTGCCGATAGATATCCGTACATTTCATCTTACACGTCACTTGATGCCTGTCTGCCAAAAGACTGGTTTGATAACGGTGTTGAGCGTGGATACGAAAGAATCTCGGATGTTTCAGGCAGAAATAAAATAAAGGAATTCTGGAAAACGCTGGATTATGAACTGGGTGATATCATACTGGCTAATGTTATACAGAAAAAACTGAAGTGTTTTTCCGGGATGAGCATTAAAGATATTGCGAAAAAACTTAATAAAACGGTAGAAGCCTGTATTCTTGATTTGATTGAGGTAGAAACCAACAGGGCTTCGGCAATTTTTTTTACTATGAATAACGTAAATATGCAAAAAATCCTTTGTCATGACAGGGTAATGGTGGCTTCTGACAGTTCGTTGAGAACGCTTTCGGGACCATCGCACCGGCCAATGATTCATCCCAGAACGTACGGGACCTTTCCTCGGGTACTCTCAGAACTGGTACGCAAGCAAAACGTTTTGACCTGGGAACAAGCTATTTACAAAATGACAGGAATGCCTGCAAAAAGAACAGGTCTAAAGAATCGGGGGACCCTTACCACTGGATCTTGCGCTGATATCGTCGTTTTTGATCCTGCGTGTATTGAAGACAAGGCCACATACGCAGATCCAAACAGGTTTCCGGAAGGTATACATCATGTTCTTGTGAACGGCAGTTTTGTTGTTAAAGACGGGCAGGCAACCGGGAACCGTCCGGGTCAATTCTTGCGGAGAGGTGTATGAACATTAAAAACAAATTTCTTTTCCTGATTGTTTCTCTGGTTTTAGCGGCGCATATTACCAGCTGCGGTACAAAAACTGAATCATCTTTTGATACTCTTATTCTTCGCCTGGACGCTGACCCAAGCACGCTTGACCCGGCACTGGGGACCGATGTAGCAAGCGGAATGATTGATTCGCTTTTGTTCAGTACACTCATACGGTTTGATGAAAACCTTAAACTTAGCGGAGACATTGCTTATTCATGGAGACTGTCTGAAGATAAAACAACTTATACTTTTTCACTTAAGAACAATATCCGCTTTTCAAACAATCGCGCCCTTATGGCAAAAGATGTTAAATACTCTTTTGAGCGCGTTTTAAACCCGAAAACCAGATCACCGCGCGCCTGGCTTTTTCGGAATATTTCAGGAGCTGAAGATTATAATAGAGGGAAAGCATCAGAAGTAGAAGGCATCAAAATAATGAATAATTATGAACTTTCCATTACTCTGGATAAACCGTTTTCACCGTTTCTTTCTTTTCTTACGATGCCGGCAGCATCAGTAGTTCCTGAAGAAGAAATTATAAAATGGGGCCTTGATTTTTCAGAGCATCCTGTCGGGTCCGGTCCTTGGAAACTGTCCAGATGGACCAGAGATTACAAGGTTGTTCTTGAAAACAATCCTTATTATTACGGAACTAAACCTGCCCTTGAAAAACTTGTTTTCAAGATTTTAAAAGAACCCCTTACGATATTAACTGAATTTGAACTTAAGCATCTTGATGTGATGGAACCCTCTGCAGCTGATATTTTACAGTATCTGGACGATCAAAAGCTCAAAGCACGTTTGTTATCAAGGTCGGGGTTAAATGTATATTATCTAGGCTTGAACTGCAGAATACAGCCGCTCAACAATCCTAAAGTTCGCCTTGCAATCGCACATGCAATTGATGCTGTTTCAATTTTAAAAACAATCAGACGCGGCAGGGGAACTCTGGCTCACGGGCCCATACCGCCTGGTCTTGAAGGACATGATGCAAATTTGCAGCCGCACAAATATGACCCTTCTTTTTCGAAAAAGCTTCTTGAAGAAGCCGGGTTTCCTGATGGAATCAACCTAACGCTTCTGCAAAGCCGGTCTGAAGCCAATCTTGAAGCAACGGAAGTTTTTCAGGCCCAGCTTGCAAAAGGGAATATACATGTCCAGATTATTCAACAGGAATGGAGCGCTTTCAAAGCGAATCTTATTGAAGGCAATTTTGATACTTTTTACTTAAGCTGGTGGGCTGACTACCCTGACGGCGAGAACTTTTTATACCCTCTTTTTCATTCTTCGAATAAAGGAAGCGGCGGAAATTATACCGGGTATAGTAATTCTGAAGTTGACAAACTGATTGAAGAAATTCAGTTAACACCATCCGGTGATAAACGCACAAGAATCATGTACAAGGTTCAGAATATTCTACATAAGGAAATACCAATAGTTTTTCTATGGAATAAAACCAAAGACCTGGTTATTCAGCCTGATGTACATGGAATGTCACTTCCTGCCCTGTACACAGGCCAGAGATATACTACTGTTTATAAAAAGGATACTGACAAATGAAATCTTACTTGCTCAAACGAATAGCAGGTGCTATCGGTATTCTATTTGGCGTAGTGTGTATTACTTTTATTATGATGTACATTATTCCCGGCGATCCTGTTCAAAGCTTTATAGGTCAAAGGGCCGATCCTGAAACGGTGCAGTCCCTGCGCGCAGAAATGGGCCTGAACAAACCGCTTGCTGTTCAGTTTGTGCGTTATCTTGGCCGTTCTATTCGCGGAGATCTCGGACGTTCTTTTTTTACCGGAAAACCTGTTACCAGAAGTCTTGTTGAAAGATTTCCTACAACAGCCGCTCTTGCATTGGGTGCAATTGTTATTGCAGCATTTCTAGGTATCGGCACCGGTATTATTGCTGCTGTGAGGAAAGGATCATGGGTGGATAAAACGGTAATGACTCTGACTGTTCTGGGGATTTCAACCCCTGTTTTTTGGACAGGGCTTTTATTCCTTATCGGGTTTTTCTATCTTGTCAAACATAACCTGTGGTTTCCGTACTTCAACAGCTATCAGGTCCATCTTCTGCTCGGAATGCTTACTCTGGGCATAAGGCCAACCGCTTTTATAGCCCGTTTAACCAGGGTAAATCTTGTTGAAGCTCTTGATTCATCATACATAACGGCGGCCGAAAGCCGGGGTCTTTCAAGAAGCAGAATCGTTCTTAAACACGCTTTAAGAAATGCCCTGATTCCAATTGTTACACTTCTTGGACTGGACCTGGGAAGCCTGCTTGGCGGCGCAGCTATTACTGAAACCATATTTGCGCTTCCGGGTATTGGAAAATTTGCACTTGAAGGAATCGGACGTAGAGACTACCCGGTTATAATCGGGATGGTACTGTTCACCGCATTTCTGTTTGTTGCGGTTAACCTGATTATTGATTTGCTTTATCCAGTTATTGATCCAAAAATCAGGCTTGAAAGAAAAAGGCAAATATGAAAAAACACTCGAAAATGGATAAGCGTATCGTATGGGGAATACTACTGCTGGGTGTACTGATTATTGGGGCAATTGGGGCACCGATATTTGCAAAACAACCGCCTCTGGAAATAAAGCTTGTTGAATGCCCACAGTCACCATCTTTATCACATCCGATGGGAACTGATAACCTCGGAAGAGATATATGGAGCCGTGTCCTTTACGGCGGGAGGACTACGTTAGCCATTGGATTTACCGCTGCTACTGTTACTGTATTATTAGGCATTTTTATAGGTATGCTTTGCGGTTATTTTGGAGGAAAAACCGATATGATACTTAATTCGTTGATTGATGTCATGCTGGCCTTTCCGTACCTGCTTCTTGCTATCGGTATTGCAGCAGCTATTGGGCCGGGAATACGTTCTATTCTTATTGCGCTGGTAGCTGCCGGCTGGGCATCGACAGCCCGGCTGGTCCGCGGAATTGTATTTAAAGCCAGAACAGCCGATTATATAACCGCATCCAGGAGTCTTGGCGCATCTCATGTGCGTATTATCGCAAAACATATTTTGCCGGCAATTATGCCTAATATTCTGATTATTTTTGCTCTTTCTGCCGCAAGTTCTATTCTCGCAGAATCCAGTTTGAGTTTTTTAGGCCTGGGCGTTCAGCCTCCTGATCCGAGCTGGGGACAAATGGTACGGCAGGGAGCTGTGTATCTGAGGATAGCGCCCTGGTGGAGCCTGTTCCCCGGACTTGCTATCGCAACGGCTGTTTTTGGATCAAACCTTCTCGGTGATTGTTTCAGAGATCTTATTGAAAAAGGAAAAGAAACATAATGGACCCAATCCTCCAGGTTAAAAATCTTAAAGTGGTTCATAAAAATCAAAAGCAGGATAAAACTGTGCTTGTTGAAAAGGTCTCCTTTAATTTAAAGAAAGGTGAAGTTCTGGGTTTTGTTGGCGAATCAGGCTGCGGTAAAACAGTGTCATGTCTTTCGATTACCCGACTTCATACTTTAAATTCGAATTTGTCTATATCCGGTGAAATTGTTTTTGATAATAAAAATATCCTTGATATCAGTGAAAAAGGCATGCAGGACATTCGCGGCAATCGTATCGGTTATGTTTTCCAGGATCCATCCGGAAGCCTTAATCCCTGCTTCACAATAGGCAATCAAATCAAAGAGGTACTTAAGGCACATAACAGGCTTTCAAAAAGCAGTTTATCTTTAACGGTAGATACACTGCTTAAACAAGTGGCAATTCAGGATACACATAGTATTAAAAAGAAATATCCTCATGAACTGAGCGGCGGTCAAGCTCAAAGGATATGCCTTGCTCTGGCTCTGGCAGGCAACCCCGAACTGTTAATTGCAGATGAACCGACAACAGCGCTTGATGCTGTTACGCGTGTCCAGATTATTGAACTTATCAAACACCTTATTAAAGAAAACAATTTAACAGTTGTTTTCGTTTCTCATGATCTTGAATTAATACAAAAGCTTTGTCAGCAGGTTCTTGTTTTGTATGGAGGTGCTGTTCTGGAATCCGGTTTTACAAAGGATATAATGAAAAATCCGCTCCATCCGTATACACAGGGACTTTCAAAATGCACAGTCCATCTTGATAAAGAACAGCAAAACCTTTCATCCATAGAGGGAACGGTTCCAACACCTGCCAATCGTCCAAAGGGGTGCAGATTTCATCCGCGCTGCTCACAATGTTTTTCGATGTGCAGAGAAAAAGAACCCCCTCTTTTCCAGTTAAATAATTACCGTTCTGTCAGATGCTGGCTGTTTGAAAAAGAAGGATTTTAAATTATATGAAAAACTTTTCAGAACCTGTTCTTGATATACGCAATATTACACAAACATATCAAAACAGAAGCGGCCATGCATCAAAAGCTTTAGCTGACATTGACCTTTGCCTTTTTAACGGTGAAATTCTAGGTATTGTTGGAGAGTCAGGTGCGGGAAAATCCAGCCTGGCACGTTTGATTTGCGGAATTGAAACTCCTCTGAAGGGTTCTGTTTTATACAAAAACAAACCTGTTCACGACATGCCGGTTAAAACCAGAGCAAAAACGGTACAGATGGTCTTTCAAAACCCGCGTTCTGCACTTGATCCCGGAATGACAATAGATCAGAATCTGGGAGAAGTAATAGATATTCACAATATTGAAGAAAAACAGATACTTGAAGCGTTAAGTGAAGTTGGTATGGATGCATCATGCCTGGAGAAAAAGCCTTCGTCTCTTAGCGGCGGTCAACTACAAAGGATTGTTCTTGCAAGAGCTTTGCTTCTTAAACCGGCTGTCCTTATTGCTGATGAACCAGTTTCTTCTCTGGACGTTTCAATCCAGGCACAAATCCTGAACCTTCTGAAAAATCTCAAACAAACGCATTTTGAAGGCATGATATTTATTTCACATGATATGGCAGTTGTCAGATTTCTCTGCAGCCGTATTGCTGTGTTGCAGGAAGGATATATTCAGGAAATTGCTCCAACAGATGTTTTGATTAATAATTCTGTTCACCCCTACACAAAAAGTCTTCTGGCAGCAGCCAAATGGGAAACATCGGATAGTATCAACATGAATTTTGAGGACATTGTGATTGATCCTTTATCCCATCTTGTCGAAATAGATAAAGATCATTGGGTGCGAACATCCTGAAATTACCAAAACAGACCAGCAAGGGCACAGAGATTTAAAAGATCAAAAGCTAATTAACTCGCACAAATTTTAAATCATCATTCGGTGTTAGTCCTTCAGTTTTTATTGCTTTTTTTATACTTCTAGGTGTATGTTGTCCTTTTTAGTGGTAAAAACCACACCCAAACAAAAAAATGATTAAAACTGATTGATTCAAAATGATTTTTTTTATACATTCCCCCCTGACACTTTAACCGATGGAATTTTTTATTTTGAAACTCATTAGCAAACTCTTTTTTGTCACATACTCGTTATTAGTTTTTTCTTCTGGAACTGCCTTTGCTTTCAATACAAAAGCGCCTTCGGCAATTCTTATCGAAGAAAAAACAGGAAAGGTGTTGTTTGAGAAAAAACCCGGCAGGTCTTCAGCTCCGGCAAGCCTTGCAAAAATGATGACATTACTGCTTGCCATGGAAGACCTGAGTCACGGGAAAGTAAGCCTTACAGACATAGTAACTGCCAGCACCAAGACAAGCAAAACAGGCGGACATCAGATATTTCTTAAAGAGGGTGAAGAATTTCCTTTTGAAATATTGATTAAAACTGTCGCTATGGCTTCAGCAAACGACGCTGCTGTTGCTGTTGCTGAGCACCTCTCAGGTTCTGAAGAAAAATTTGTGGAAAGAATGAACAAAAGAGCCCGGGAACTTGGAATGAAAAGCACCAGGTTTGCTAATCCTCACGGTCTTCCAAACCGCCGTAATCCAGCCAAAACTACAACAAGAGACCTGACGATTCTTTCACTTGAACTGATGAAGCATCCCATGATTTTCAAATGGACAGGTATTCGACTGGATTATATCAGGGACGGATCTTTTATGCTCAACAATACAAACAAGCTTATAGGAAAGGTCCCATATATTGACGGACTTAAAACCGGCTTCATAAACAGGTCCGGGTTTTGTGTAGCATTAACCGGCAAAAAGGATAACATGAGATTGCTGGGTATAGTAATGGGTGCTGATTCTAATGATGCAAGGTTTAAACTTGGACGTGAATTAATGGATTATGGCTGGAATAATTTTAAGAAAGTGGTAATAGCGCCTGAAGAAGTACTGCCTCTAAAGATCCCTGTCTCTGCCGGCAAACAGGATTCTGTTTCAATAAGACTCGCCAAACCGCTTGTTTGTGTTGTTGAAAGGAACAGGGCAAAAGATGTCCGGCATGAAATATTTTCTAAGGAAGAAATCATTGCACCAGTTAAAAAAGGACAGGTTGTCGGTGAAATACGCATGGTGTGCGGTGATGAAGTTCTTGATAAAGCAGAACTGCTGACCGACGAAGCAATAGAAAAGTCCGGATTTTTCAGCCAGTTGTTTTAGTGCCTGAAATTCCTTTTAAGAGTTCATTGAAAAATGCAGTTATACCTGCACATTTTTTATAAAATATATTACAATATTTGTAAATTTAGCAGAATATTCGGATAATATAATGAACATGCTTTTTAAAAAAATATTTTTGTTTTCAGCATGTTTTTTCTTTTTCACCACTATCCAGGCAGATACGGTTTTGCTAAAAAACGGAAAAACAATAAAAGGCAAGATTCTCACTCAAACGGGCAAAACAATAGACATCAGACAAGCTGAAGGCATTGTCCATTTAGACCCCGCAAGGGTAAGATCAGTTGAATATGGCAGCATAAAGCAAGATCTTCATTTTGAAGCCAGGAAACTGTATGTTCAACGAAGAATGCAGCTTGCAACCAACGATGTTGAAGGACACTTCAATCTTGGCGCCTTCTGTATGAATAACGGTCTTTATGAAGAAGCTATCAGTCAGTTTAAAAACCTGGCTGTTATGGTCCCACACCAACTGGATGATGTGCAAAATCTTATTAATCAGGCAGAGGAAGCTGCGGCAAATAACATTTTTACACGCGCACAGTGGTGGCATAAATTCGGTAACAATCCTGAAATGGC
>JAVCCS010000188.1 GCA_030765365.1 Candidatus Theseobacter exili | reverse complement strand
TGTTATCCAATATAATTGCACAAGAGTTTGAAAAGGTTGTTGGCAAATTTCAACACGATTCCCGCAAAGCTCTACATGTTGGCTTTAATATGAGCGTTGGAAATTCAACCAATCAATATAGAGTATGTCATATGTATCTTTTTGCCCCCGCCAACTATGTTCATGTTACCGTACAAGAAGAAACCATTGACGAAGCTGGTGACAGGCACATCGAACCAATGCTCCATCTATGTTGTCATGATTCTTGCTGGCGTGATGCTTTACAATCTTTTATATTCAAACACAGTAGGGAGTTGAATGGATTTCATTCTATCTTAAAAATGTTTGACTGGTATGACGTTCTTATCCTGACGCCAGAGGAATGCGAATATCTAAGCCTGATGAATAAAGTTAACCAGATTGGGAGATTTGGAAATAAAAACGAACAGGAACAGATTAAAGGAAAATTGAAAGCAAATCCTTTTGATAGACGCTCAGTATGGAACGAAAAATAATCGGTTAATATGGGTGCGTAATTCAGAGGTTTAGAATACGAAACTTTTAATTTCGGAGTCGTGGGTTCGAATCCCACCGCACCTACTATCTTTTTTGTAAAATGAGTTATACGGAACAAACTTTTAATGAATGAAGAAAAATACAAACAAGTTGCAGATGCCATAGATGCAATCAATTTTGATTTCTTGGGAGATACAACTATTACCCCAGAACAACGGGAAGAAAAACGAAAAGAGTATGCCCTAACCTGGAAAAATGTTTGTTTAAAATATGGGGTCACCGTTCAGGAATTTGAAGAGGAACTGGAAAGAAGAATATGAAAAAAAATACTTGACTTTTGTTCAAATTGTGATACATTGTATTCAGAAAGGAAAAATTATGAAAAAATCCACAAAGAAAATCCCATTGGAGAAAGCCTACGAAATTTTGCAGGACTGTTCAGCAGTAATAGTTGATGATAATGTTGTCACATATCCTTGCTTGCATGGATCAAAAATTGAAAATGATGTTAATAATGAATTTCTAACTCTAAGTTGGGATTTTGAAGATAATGAATATAAATTCGTGTTTAATGAGGACGGCAATCGTGAAGTTGAAGTCGTTGGCTCTTCTATGTTCCTAATTGATGTTGAAGGTGAAACAACTCAGTTGACAATTCTTGAACCCAAAAACTTGGAGGAATAAAAATGAAATGGAATGTTGTTGTTATTAGAACCGAAAATAAGCGGCGAAATTTTCAAGTAGAAGCTGATACCGAAGACGAAGCCAATGTTGCTGCAATTGAAGCAGCAGCCAATCACGAATGGTCAAGAGGTGAAGCAGAATATGAAGGTGAAGAAGCTACAAAAGTAAAATAATACTTGACTTTTTAATTTATTGTGCTATATTGATTACATAAAAGGAAAACCATGAAAAAAGATTTAACATTCAAAGAACGAAAAATGATTCGGACAGTTGGGAAAAATTTGGCTGATGAAGACTTGCTGAATGTCTTTGAAATTGCAAAATTTGCATTGGTTGATGGAGAACTCTTTGACTATATGGCAGATAAGTTGGACATATCTGATAAAGAAATGCAAGAACTCCGAGACAAGGTTAATATAGTTCTTAACTAAAAGGAAAAATATGCGTAAAATTTATGTAGAAGCGAAAGTTAAAATCGTTATTAATGCTGATGAAGGTATTGAGGTTTCGGAAATTATCAGTGAAATGGATTACGACTTTACTTCTCAAACAGACAGGGCAGATATTGTTGATACCGAAATCCTCGACTATGAAATAACCGACAGTAAATAAAGGAACCCTATGGCAAAGAAAATTACAAAGAAAATTGCAGCAAAAGTAACGGCTACTATGACATCTGAAGAATATGTCAAGGACGGTGGTTGTGCGTGTCCAGTCTGTAAAAGCGAAAACATTATGGGTGAATCGCTTGAAGCTGATGGAGCGAATGTCTGGAATACAATCACATGCGAAGATTGCGGTGCAACTTGGTTAGATATTTATACGTTAACAAGTTACGACTATCTAAAAGGAGGCTAATATGGGTGCAGATATGATTGGCTATCTTGTAAAAGGGCCGAGAAAATTACCTAGAAATGCAGTTTCTTTGGCTGAAAAAGAATTAAAGGCCTTGCGGGAAAGGCTCAAAAAAAATCCCAAGAAGTGCGAATTATGCGGAAGCGGATTGGACGAAAACAAAGATGGTTCTAAAACTTGTGATAACTGTGATGGCTGGCCAATTATTAGTGCAAGTTCCACCAACAAGGAAATCAAAGATATTGCAAAAGAATTGGCAGAGAATTGGCCTGTCAAAGGAAGGGATGTTTGTTATCGCCAAGACCCCGATGACCCCAAGCAGATTATTGTCTTTGCTGGTGACATGAGCTGGGGAGATCCACCCGAAGGAACAGGTTATCAGTATTTAAAGGAGCTGACTGCTTCTGGTGTTGATCTGGTGTGGAAAATACGTTAAAGAAGGAGTAAAATAAAATGGGCTATTGCGTAGATATAGATGTGGAAGTTCTCATTCCAAAGGAAAAAATTGACGGCTGTTTGCAAGCTATCAACGAATTGCAAGAATTTACTGACAAGTTCAACACCCTTATGGAAGCGTTAGATAACTGGGATTATGGTACCAGTGTGGAAGATGATGGAAATGTTAAAATAACATATTTTCAAGGAGAAAAATGGGGCGATGATGAAGTTCTTTATAAGGCAATCGCTCCGTTTGTCAAAAATGGGTCACTCATTGAAGTTGTTGGTGAAGATGGTTGCCATTGGCGATATATTTTTTTTAATGGAAAAGCGAAACACCAAGATGGTATTGTTGGATATTTCAAAGGTAAATACCTATAAAACTATAATTTTATTCTTGACTTTCTTCCCAAATATTGTATTATATAGCTTTCATTGAAAAAGATATTGTTAAGGAAATCGAATAATGTTTATTACAAAAAAGTCACAGGCATCTGGCAAAATCAACACAATGGAAATTAACATTACTCCGCAAGAGTATGAGCATTATCTTTATGGCAGAGATCGTCGCCTTATTCAACAAATGTTCCCAAGTCTAT
>JAVCCS010000275.1 GCA_030765365.1 Candidatus Theseobacter exili | reverse complement strand
GAATATGGATATCCGCGCTCTGTAAAATGCAAATATTGTAAAACCAGCCCGCATTATTCTTGGAAAGCTGTGTTTGAAAAACAGGAAATTGCTAAGAGATTAAACTCAGCGGGTATGTTTATCGGCAGTTTTTATGATTTGTATGTAAGAAAAAGGGATAGGAAAACTGGTAAGGTCAAGTTTATGACAATCATTGGTTCGAAGGGATCTTTTGAGGTTAGCGGGCACAGGTTTAGAATGGCGATGGGTTCCAGAAGAATAAAGAGCACGGAGTTTAAGATTAGAAAAGGATTTAAAAAAATTTCTTTTACAGGGCATGGTTTTGGTCACGGGGTGGGTCTTTGTCAGTGGGGCGCTATAAAAATGGCGGGGAAAGGGTATTCATATAAAAGGATTTTAAAAGCATATTATCCGGGTGCCAGAGTAGAGGAGTTGTAGCAGAGACTAATTAGTTATTCCTAGAGCATGCTTCTCCTCGCTACAAAACTTGTTATTATCATGCGAACCTTCCGGAATTCCCGTTGGTCAGTTCCGGCTCTCTTCTTGATAATAACTTAATGTTGCGAACTCTTGCCTTACGAATAACAAATTAGTCTCTGTTGTGGCGTGGAGAATAAGGGAAACAATGATAGATTTAAATGATTACGATTACTATTTACCAAAAGAAAAAATAGCGCAGATTCCTGCAGATAAGCGCGAATATTCAAAGTTGCTTATTGTAAATAATGGCAAAACAGATTCCTTTCGATCAGTTAATTTCTTTAACCTTTCTGACTTCATTTCAAGCGGGGACTTAATTGTTGCCAATAACACGAAAGTTATTCCTGCAAGGTTATTGGGCAATAGAGAAACAGGCGGTAAGTCTGAGGTTTTTCTTTTAAAACGTATTGAACCTTTCATTTGGGAATGTCTGGTTAAACCAGCAAAAAAACTGCATTTATGTGATAAAGTTTATTTCAAAGATCACGATTGTTATGCCGAGGTTATTGAAGATATTGGACCTGGCATAAGAATTGTGAAGCTATTCGGCGCATCTGGTGAAAATGAATTTATTAATGCAGTTGGCCAAATGCCTCTGCCGCCTTACATTACCCGTAATTATGACCAAAATAAAGATTTGCAGGAGTTTGATAAAGAGCGTTACCAAACTGTTTTTGCAAAAGATGATGGTGCGGTTGCCGCGCCAACAGCGGGACTGCATTTCTCTGACGAACTTATAGAATCGTTAAAGGATAAAGGTGTTAATTTTGCCTATGTGACTCTACATGTTGGAGCAGGTACATTTAAACCACTTACAGAAGAAGATATTTCAAAAGGAAAACTGCATTCAGAGTTTTTCAGTATCTCAAAAGAAGTTGCAGGTTTAATTAATAAAACAATTGCTAATGGCAACAATGTTTTTGTGGTTGGAACTACAACAGCACGTACACTTGAATCTTTTGCAGATGAATCCGGCGTAGTTCATCCCTGTGAAGGTAATACAGATATATTTATTAAGCCTCCGTATAAATTCAAGGTAGTAAAAAACCTTATTACCAACTTTCACCTTCCGCGATCGAGTCTTCTTATGCTTGTTTCGGCGCTTGCGGGTAAGGATGCTATAATGGCTGCATATAAATATGCTTTTGAGAATGATTACAGGTTTTATAGTTATGGAGATGCAATGCTGATTTGTTCTAATTAATTGACGTCAGAATCTGTGCAATAGATTCTGACGTCAAACACTAGTGTTAAAATATTGTGTACAAACGTATTTTGAGAGTTAATATCCCGATGGAAGTGTCAGTAGAACAAGATGAAGTTTTGATAAAAATAAACAATCCTGTAGGAGAGGAATATGTTTATTGATTTAAAAAGACTTAATATAAAAACTAAAGAAAAGAAAAATCGTTATGGTTTACTTATAGATGAAATCGAAGATATTTCTTAAGAGATGAAAGATAATAGCTGAATAATTGAGCATGAATTATAACGCGAGTACGACATTAAAATGAAAATTGCAATAATAGGTGGTGGGGCTGCAGGTTTTTTTTCAGCAATTGCTGCTAAAGAAAACTATCCGGATGCCAAGGTTGTCATTTTTGAAAAATTACAAAAACTCCTATCCAAGGTTAAAATGTCGGGTGGAGGAAGATGTAATGTCACCAACGGTTGCACCTCCATAAATGAACTATGTAAAGCCTATCCTAGAGGAGGAAGAAGTTTAAAAAAAGCCTTTCAAGTCTTTAATGTCAAACATGCTATCGAGTGGTTTGAGTCCAGAGGTGTTCCTTTGGTAATTCAAGATGATAATTGTGTTTTTCCGGTATCCCAAAGTTCACAAAGCATCATTAATTGTTTTTTGAAGGAAACAAAAAGACTATGTATCGAAATTGAAGTTGGGATGAGTGTTAAAGCTATTAAACAGAAAAACGACCAGTTAGAATTGGACTTTTTAAAGGAAGAACTCCAGCCGAGAACTTTTGACAAGGTCATTGTTGCAACCGGAGGTTCTCCGAAAAAAAGAGGTTTGGAATGGCTGAAAGCATTAAATCACAAGATCGAAAATCCTGTTCCCTCATTATTCACATTTAATATGCCTACTGAATCAATCACGCAGTTGATGGGAATTGTGGTGGAAAATACTTTGGTGAAGATTCAGGGAACAAAGCTTAAAGCAGGAGGTCCCTTACTGATATCGCATTGGGGCATGAGTGGACCTGCTGTCTTAAAATTGTCGGCTTTTGGAGCGAGAGTATTGAGTGAAATGGGTTACGATTTTATGATTCATGTAAATTGGGTAAATGAACAGAATAACGATGTGGTTGTAGAGCAGTTGAGAAACATTGTTAAAGAACATTCCAATAAAATATTATCCAATTACAGACCCTATTCTTTACCTGGAAGATTATGGTTGTTCCTTATAGAGAAAAGTGACTCATCAGCTATGAAAAAGTGGGGCGAACTCGGAAAGAAAGGGCTGAATAAATTGGTGAATGTGTTAACCAATGATGTATATGCTGTAAGAGGAAAAACAACATTTAAAGAAGAGTTTGTGACTTGCGGAGGTGTTAGTTTGCAAAGTATAGACCTTAATACAATGCAAAGTAAAGTGTGCAAAAACCTCTATTTTGCAGGAGAAATATTAGATATTGACGCAATTACCGGAGGTTATAATTTACAGTCTGCTTGGACAACAGGATTTCTGGCGGGGAAATTGAATTAACTGACCCCGTAGATTTGTTTATGGAAAGGAGTTTTAAAAATGGCAATGAGAGAAACAATAAATTCATTAAGGGCTTACTTTATAGTCGTGGCAATTTTTAAAGGATTATCTGTAAAAACATTATTTGATGTTCCTTCTACAATAACCTGGATAACAGGTATTATAGTTGTATTGTTGGCTTTGGGTTATTTTGTTATTGGAATCAAGTTGGAATATTTTATTAAACAAAATGTAAAATATGTTTTTTTATTATTAATCGTTGCTGCAATTTTGGTTGTATTAGTTTTTACGGCAAATGTTATAATAAATAATACTAGAGGCATAGTGTTTTCGTTTATTGAATGCGCGATAATTTTGTATCTGTTTAACAATGTTAAAAGGCTTTCTTCTGAAGAAAAAAAATTAGGTGAAATCAGGGAGCAGGAATAGATGTATTGAGGTATGAGTAAACATATTTCTTCTTAAATAAGTTCTGAAATGCCTTTAGCCTTTGTGTTATATGGATTGAGGAGTAAGAAAATGAAAATTACAAGAATATATACTAATGAAGAAGGTCACTCTTGCTTCGGTGAGGTTGATATCCCTCTTAAAGAAGCTGGTTCTATTGGTTCTCTATCTGATTTATTCAATGTCACTGGTATTATATTTCGTGAGACTCCTGGTAATTATGATTACCTTTGGCATAATGCTCCACGTCGTCAGTATTTAATTAATCTTGAAGGCGAGGTGGATTGCACTGTTTATGGCGGTAAAACTCGACGGTTTGGACCTGGTGATGTTGTGCTGTTGGAAGATATTGATGGAGAGGGACACTGTAGCAAGGCGGTAAATGGGCAATCACGGAAATCTATATTTGTTACACTCGATTAGGATATATTTACATAGAGGCGCATAACTCTAAATTATAATTCGTTTTAGTTCCTATTGTAAATATGTGGTGAAAAAATCTGTATAAAAACTAGATTTCAATTGGTATAAAACCTTTCTTGACAACATTAGTAAATAGGAAGATTATAAGCAAAATATAAAAATAGAAACCTTTTATTGGTAAAAGGTTTCAAAATCTACTGATTAGAGATGTATATTGTTATTGTATATGCTTTAATCGGAATTTTAGGAGGAGGAGAAGAATTATGAAGTTTATTAGTGTAGCGTTGCTCTTTACAGTATTGTTTGTTTTTACTACTATTTGCAAAGCAGAGGATCATCCAAAGGCAGAAGCTGCAAAAGTTGAAATGCCTAAAGTTGAAGCTGCAAAAGCTGAAATGCCTAAAGTAGAAGTTCCAAAATTTGAAATGTCTAAGGTAGAGGCACCAAAGGTAGAGGCCCCAAAGGTAGAGGCACCAAAGGTAGAAGCACCAAAGGTAGAAGCACCAAAGGTAGAAGCACCAAAGGTAGAAGCACCAAAGGTAGAAGCACCAAAGGTAGAAGCACCAAAGGTAGAAGTTCCAAAGG
>JAVCCS010000014.1 GCA_030765365.1 Candidatus Theseobacter exili | reverse complement strand
CCTAAGTCTTTAGCCTTCATTTTAACATTTTTAATTGCAACAGGTTTTGGATTGTATAGTTGGCTCAAAACAGAATCGGGAACAAAGGCAGTGGATTCCCTCAAGATCAGAACGCCGGTCATAGGCACCATGTTCAAGGATATGATTACTGCACGAAGTATGAGAATTATGTCAACTATGATTGGTACCGGAGTCAATATTATTGACACCCTGGAAGTCTTGAAGGGATCAAGTGATAATTTTTATTATAAGCAGTTATGGGAAAATGCCATCAAAAAGATTAGCGATGGCTATCAGCTTTCTGAATCGATCTCTACGCCATCTTCTAAGACTCTGATTTATCCAGCAGTTATTCAGATGCTCAAAGCCGGAGAAAAAAGCGGGAAAATTGGAAATGTTAGCGATAAAATATCCATCTTTTATGAGAAGAAGCTCAAGAGTTCCATTAAAACCGCAATGACACTGATCGAACCTGTTATGATAATAATACTTGGTTCAATAATAGGTACTATTGCTATTGCTTTATTACTGCCGGTCTTCAAGATATCAAGTGTGATGGCTCACTGATTCAAATGCATTCTAAGCCAATCAAGTTAGCTGTATAAAAGAACATTCCGTTAAATTGCCGTGACAAATCTAACAAACACTCATAATTTCAATATTTAAGATTGCTTGAATTTCAATATGAGTGGTTTAAAACTAAAAAGGGCGTTTTAATGTCAGCTTAGGACTCTGCATCAAAACGCCCTTAAAGAGTAGAGAAAAAGTTAACCAAGGCTGGGTTTTTCCCAGAGTATCAGCCCTAATTCGTGAGGGTTAGCAATGTCTTCGTTTTTGGGCAGCACTCTTACTGCCATACCCTGTCTTCCGGATTTGTTACAAGTCATCTGGCATTCATACAGGTATTCTCCCTCATTTTCAGCAAATGTTATACAACTCATTTCCACTGCATCACCGTTTTGAATATTGCCCCAGCAATCAATGAATCCATGATAGAGTTCTACGGAAACGTCAGCAGGGTTTGTTCCCGCAAGACATATACGAGCTGAAACATTTAGCTTTGATCCAACCTTAAGTTGAACCTCCGGATCATTTTCATTTTCCGGGGTTTCATAAACTTCGATGTTTACGTCTTTTATTTTAATATCCTGCCAATTGGATTTTATATTAGAGGTCCACATTGCAAGAGCCTTAGCCCTGGTCATTGCCTCAGCGGTGAGGTGACGCCATCTGATTACAGCCGGGTTATAGGATTTCTCTGTATATTCTGACACCATCCTGTTTGTGTTAAATTGCGGAGTCACAAATTTAATTGTTTTTTTCATGCGGTTTATCCATGCGCGAGGAAGATTATCCGCCGAGCGGGTATAGAAAAGGGGAATTGCTTCATTTTCAAGTAGGTTATAGATTGTTTGCGACTCAACGGTATCCTGATAGGACAGGTCTTCATACGATTCTCCTGCGCCTATTACCCATCCTGCGTCCTGCGTATAGCCTTCACACCACCATCCATCCCATGTGCTCATATTCAAAGCACCATTTAAAGCAGCTTTCATCCCGCTTGTTCCACTTGCTTCCATCGGGGGACGCGGATTGTTGAGCCAGATATCTACACCGCGAACCATATACCGTGCTACATCAATATCGTAATCTTCTATAAATATTATCCTTCGACGAACATTGTACTGGTTAGCAAAATGTATTATCTGACGAATTATCTCTTTACCTTCAGTGTCTCTCGGATGTGCTTTGCCTGCGAAAATTATCTGGATCGGTCTCTGAGGATTATTTAGAAGTTTTACCAGTCTTTCAGGATATCTCAACAGAAGGTTGCCTCTTTTATAAGTTGCGAATCTTCGTGCAAAACCTATTGTCAGGGCTTCCGGGTCAAGAACTTCCTGTGCCCAGTTAAGTTCGGTATGATACGTCCCGCGTCTTTGGATCTGTTCTTTTAGTCTTTTTCGTGCAAATGCTATGAGATGTTCTTTATTTCTTTGATGTGTGCGCCATAGTTCCTCATCAGGTATTTGATCTACGCATTCCCATGAATCAGGTTGTTCCAGAGATTTTTCTGTCCAGGTCGGTCCCAGATACCTATCATATAGATTGCCCATCTCCTCCGAGAGCCAGGTTTTTATATGTACTCCATTAGTTATCGAACTAATCGGCACTTCATCTATTGGAACTTGGGGCCAAAGACCGGACCACATCTTTCTTGAAACTTCTCCGTGAAGTTTGCTTACACCGTTTTTATATGAGCTTAGCTTAATAGCAAGCACAGGCATCTTGAATGTCTCTTTGTCATTCTTAGGATTTACTCTGCCAAGAGCTAACAATTCATTTTTATTTATTCCAAGACCATTTAAGTAAGTGGTAAAGTACTTCTGAATCATTTCAGGAGGAAACTCGTCATTACCGGCTTTAACAGGGGTGTGAACGGTAAATGCGTTAGAGGCTCTTGTCGTCCCAAATGCCTCTTCAAAGGTCATTTGTTTATCTTTTTTGAGTTGGCGAATCCTCTCGAGAGCCATAAATGCCGCATGACCTTCGTTCATGTGACAGACGGTTGGTTCAATGTCCATAGCCCTTAAAGCCTTCAAACCGCCTATGCCTAACATGATTTCCTGGCCTATTCTTGTCTCCAGGCCGCCGCCGTAGAGGTTTTCTGTAATTCTGCGGTCTTGTGCTGAATTACTTTCTAAATTACTGTCAAGCAGATAAAGCTTTATTCTTCCAATGTTAACCGACCATATCTGGGCATCAACCATTCTCTCTGGATATTGGATGCTTATAGTTAAAGGCTTACCATTTTTGTCCTTCACTTTTTTGACGGGCATATTATAAAAATTATTTTCCGTATACACTTCCTGTTGCCAGCCGTCAACATTAAGATATTGACGGAAATAACCTTTCTGGTAAAGCAAACCTATTCCAACTAATGGAATACCAAGGTCAGATGCACTCTTCAAATGGTCTCCTGCAAGGATGCCAAGACCGCCGGAATAAATTGGAAGACATTCATGGATACCGAATTCCGCACAGAAATACGCGATTAATGGTCTTGTGCCTTTAGGACTTACACCGTCATACCATGTTGGTGACTCAAGATAGTTTTTCAGGGTTTCGCTGCAGCATTTGAGTTCCCGAATGAAACCTTGATTTTCTGTGAGCTTGTCAAGCGTTTCCTGCTTTACTGAACAAAGAAGCTTAACCGGATTATGGCTGCAGGTTTCCCAAAGAGTGCTGTCAATTCTTTTGAACAGCTCTTCTATTCGATGATTCCAGGACCATTACATGTTATTGGCGAGTAACTCAAGATCTTTCAATTCCTTTGGCAATGTTGGTAGTACATTGAAACTGCGAACACTCGGCATTATTACGTCTCCATATTACTTTTGTTAAAAAAACAGCGGTTCTTATAGGACGAACTAATAAGAACCTCATCCAATGGATTAATCGGTAAAACAAATGCGGTTCTTAAGATAAAAAAGGATAAAAAACCGTTTTTTGAGGTTATTTAGGGTTGAATTGTGAAAGTTGGTAAATAAGCATACAGCAATTAAAAAAGGGGGCAAATTAAAGAGTTGAAAATTTTTTTTAAAAAAAAAAGGCCTGCAATACAGACCTTTTCTTCACACAGATTTTTTCCAATTGTGCCGTAGGAAAGAACTTGAATAAAACCCTTTATTCCAACGTGGGCAGTAATCACTTGAGTCCGGAAGTCCTAAAAAATAGGCTTTTCCGATCCTTCAAAAACCTTACTTCCCTAAAAAAGGCTTATCGGTTTTTTCAAATCTTGCTTTCCTTACGCACACTTCAGAATAAACCTGATAGCATACTTATAGCATATTCAATTGCAAAAGTCAAGGACTGCACGCCGCCGTGTTTCTAACTCTAATATCTCGTTGCACTTACAGATATTATTTTTAAAAAGTCTTTGTTATAAAATCTACATTATTGAAAAGGAAAAAAGTCACTTTATTTCAAATTGTCAAACGCAGTTATTTTTATATTGTTTTATTTTGAAGTAAAAGCCAATCTTTCAAAAAAGCATAAAATTTATCTTTTACGGCTTTTTCCAGCCATGGATAATGACCGCATTTTTCCAATTGGAAGTATTCTAACTGCGGGATATGCCCCTTGAGATTTGTCTCTATCATTTTCCCGGGATGAGGGTCATGTGTGCCATGTATCATTATCACCGGGACGGTAATTTTCGCAAATGCCGCTGGATAAACATCCGTGTCCTGTAATAGGATCATGTCCTGCCAGCTTTCTCTGTGTGCGCGTGCATCGCATCGTTCGATCTTTCCACCAGAGGATATCAAATTATAAGAATCAATTTTTTGCATTAGTTGCCCCATTGCGCAAAGCCGCTGATCCGTATATTCAATTTTCTCAGTCAGTCGTTTCATGTGATTTTTGATATTATCGGTCATTCGCTCATTGCGAACTTTCTCCATCTGTTGACGCGATGCTTTATCAAAAGTTCCGCATCCAACAAGAGCCAAAGCCGAGATGTTGTCAGGGTATTCAGCCGCATATGCCAGGGCAAGCATAGCTCCCCAGGAATGTCCAACTATAGCCGGTTTCTGTCTGCTACAATACGATTTTATCAGATCATTGATATCCTTAACATGACAGGCAACGGTTAGTCTCTCTTTTCCACTTTCCCGTTGAAAAGGTTCGTAAACGCGGAATTCTTTCCCTAATTCCTTCGCTACAGGCTGCATATAGCCAGCCGCTCCGGGTCCTCCGTGTAGAACGATCACGGGTTCCCCGGATGATCCGTATTTCCGAACTTCTATTAATTTTTGTCTTGAATCGCTGCGCATTTCATTACCCTTTTTGTAAATCTTTTACTTACTTCAATATACAATTTTGAACTAAAAACAGCAATGGATTATAAGT
>JAVCCS010000113.1 GCA_030765365.1 Candidatus Theseobacter exili | reverse complement strand
CCTGGCGGTGGAGTTGGTACAGTATCTCCAGAAGATATTGCCCAATCTTCGCCAGCTTGACGAATTCTTGAAGCAGCATCAGGAAGATTTACTCTATCATACAGTTTTGCAACTGCTCTTGATCCTTCAAAACTTTGGTCAAGACTAACAATATTTTCTGCGTTTTGAATAAGGGGAACAGCAATATCAATTTGGTTCATATTAATAAGTCCATTTGCAGCTTCAGTAACACCTATCCAGTCGCCTTTGGATGCTGCTAATGTAGAAGCTTTTCTGAATAGGTCAACAGCTGCAGCAGTTTGCTTGATTGAATCCGGCAATGAAGCCAGACAATAAGCTGTTGCAACGGCAGCACGCCAATCCTTCTCATTTTCTGCCATTGCTGCAGCTTTTTGAAGGAAGGGTAAAGCATCCTGAGGGACATTCATCATTGCAAGAGCGTTTGCGGTATCCAAAAGTCCCTGCCAGTTACGGGCCTGTTCTGCATATTGTCCTGCAGTATTAAAAGCATTTATGGCACCATCTTTATCTCTGTTTTTGGCAGCAGTAAAGCCTTTTGCAAAAGAATTGTGCATTTCTTCAACGGGACCTGCAAAAAGTCTGCTTGAAATAAAACACAATAAAAAAATAAGTACAATTGATTTTGCCTTCATTTTCTGGCTCCTAAAAAAAGGTTATTTTTTGTTCTATAATACAGTGTTACGAGACTTTATTACATTTTATTCAAAAAAAATTATTTCGGAAACCTGTTTTTTTATTTATGGATATTTATTTTTTACAATATTATGGAATAATAAGATATTCTAAATAGTAATGTTTTGTGAAATTCTTTAATCATCTATAAATAAGTTTATATGTTAGGCAAAAGTATATTAAGGAGTGAACATGGATTTAGGCCAAGCCAGAGATAATGTCGAACATCTGCGTAGGGATATTCGCCGTCATGAGCACCTTTATTATGTAGAAAATAGACCGGAAATATCTGATTATGAATTTGACCGTATGATGGATCAATTGGAAGCAATTGAAGCAGAATATCCGAATCTTATTGCTTCAGATTCACCAACGCAACGTGTTGGTGGCGATCCTATTGATATGTTTGAGACCGTTGTGCATGAAATACCTATGCTCAGTATAGACAACACGTATTCAGAAGAAGAAGTACAGGACTTCAATGAAAAATTAATGAGATTTCTTCCTGATGAAGATATTGAATATGTATGTGAACCCAAGATAGACGGGGTCTCAATTTCACTTCGTTACGAAAAAGGAGTCTTGACGGTTGGTTCTACACGTGGAGATGGTACTCGTGGTGATGATATTACATCAAATCTGAAAACAATAAGAGGTATCCCTTTAAGGATAGAATTAGACAATATTCCTGACGTATTGGAAGTGCGTGGTGAAGTGTATATGGACAAGGATGGTTTCGAGCATATTAATAATCTTAAAGAAAAAGCTGGTGAAGAACCGTTTGCGAACCCAAGAAATGCTGCTGCTGGTTCACTGAAACTTCTCGATTCACGCATTACTGCTCAAAGACCTTTAGGTTATTTTTCTTACGGCATAGGTCTTGTTGAGAATGCTGATTTTGCCTTTCAGCATGAAATACTTGAGTTTTTGAAAAAATCAGGCTTTTGTGTAAATAACCACTGGAAGAAATGCAAATCAATAAAAGACATTCTGTCATCTTATGAAGTTCTTAAAAATATTCGTGAAAAACTGTCTTACGAAATAGATGGTATGGTAGCAAAGGTAGATTCAATTGATCAGCAGAATCGTCTTGGAACAACATCAAAGAGCCCGAGATGGGTTTTTGCATATAAATTCCCGGCTGAAAAGAAAAAGACAGAAGTACTTGATATAACTGTTCAGGTAGGGAGGACTGGTAAACTTACTCCTGTTGCTGAACTCAAACCAGTGCATTTATCTGGTTCAAATGTATGCAGAGCAACCCTTCACAATGCTGAAGAAATTGAAAGAAAAGATATACGTATTGGAGACAATGTCATTGTGGAAAAAGGCGGTGATGTTATTCCAAAAGTTGTGGAGGTTGTTTTAGATGAGCGCCCTTCAGGAACAGAAAAATTTATATTCCCAAATAAATGTCCTGAATGTGGTTATACTGTAATAAAACCTGAAAACGAAGTAGATTTCAGGTGCGTAAACATAACTTGTCCAAAACAGTTAAAAAGAAGTCTTGAACATTTTGCGCGACGAAATGCAATGGATATAGAAGGCCTGGGAGAAGCATTGGTTGATCAGATTGTGGAAAAAAAATTGGTTTCAGATGTGGCAGAAATATATGAATTGGACATTGTTGTTTTATCTGGGCTGGAACGAATGGGCGTTAAGTCTGCACAAAATCTTATCAATGCAATAAATAAAAGTAAAAAGAACAATTTGCATTGTCTTGTGTTTGGTTTGGGTATTAGACACGTAGGCGAGCATGCTGCTGAACTTCTTGCGCAAAAATATAAAAAAATGGACCTTATCATTGATGCCAATACAGAAGAACTTGAGGAAATTAATGAAATTGGTCCTGTTATGGCAAGGAGCATAGTGGACTTTTTTAGCCATGAAAGAAATATGCAGGTAATTAGAAAGCTTACCGAATATGGTGTTAACATGATTGAAAAAAACACTAAAAATCAGAAGACCGGAATGCAGGAATTTCTTTCGGACAAGGTTTTTGTCCTCACAGGATCACTAAATAGAATGTCTCGTCAGGAAGCTTCTGATATGATCAAATCCGTTGGAGGAAAAGTAACAGGTTCAGTCAGCAGCAAAACTGATTATGTTATAGCTGGAGAGTCTCCCGGCACTAAATTAGAAAAGGCAAAGGAACTGAAAATAAACATTATAACGGAAGAAGAGTTTATTAAAATGTTCGATAAAAACATAGATATACCAGGTAGCAGAAGTGAAAATAATAAGTCTGAAATGCTTGAATTTGATTTTTAAAATTATATGGACTATGCCTTGAGAGGGAAAAATGCTTTCTATTATGCAGGTAGGGTATCTTGCAACAAATTGTTATATGTACGGAGACGAAGAATCAGGTAAACTTGTATTGATAGATCCAGGAACAGATAATCCGGATTTGGTGAAATGGGTCGAAAATTCTGGTTATAAACTATCGGCAGTTATCAATACGCATGGACATTATGATCATACGTTGGGTAATCATCTTCTAGAGTCATATTTTAATGTTCCTGTAATGCTGCATCCTAAAGATCATTTTTTTATGTCAATTGACTGGGATAATATTGCTCCCTGGTTAGAAACACAATTTGTTCCGCCGCAAAGAACCACAGAATTAAGTCCAGAAAGAAAGATCAATATTGGCAAAATAAGTCTCGGCATAATACATACTCCAGGACATTCACCTGGATCAGTTTGCTTAATTGATGAGAAAAACGGTATTTTGTTCAGCGGTGATACCTTGTTTGCCGATGGAGGAGTAGGAAGAACGGATCTTCCAAAAGGAAGTGCAGTGGAGTTGAAAAAATCATTGAGAAATCTGGCTGAACTTTCTCCGGATTTGCGTGTCCTTCCCGGACATGGTGCTGAAAGCATTTTGGGTGTCGAAATAAGAAATATATTTGGATAAATTTCATGGTTAATGTGAAACAATGAAAGTTCTCATTGAAGAATATATGGTTTTTTTACGGGCAGAGAAAGGTTTGTCCGGAAATACCATAGAGGCATATAACAAGGACCTGGAGTTGTTTGCATCATTCATGGCTGAAAGGGATATTGATTCTCCAAGACATGTAAAGCGTTCTGATATAATAGATTTCATGGACGAAGAAAGAATAAGAGGTATTGCTTCGAGTTCTTTATGCAGAAGGCTTGTGGCAATAAAGACCTTTTTTTCTTTTTTAAGGATGCGTCATTTTATTGCAGAAAACATCACCGAGGTACTTGATTCACCTAAAATATGGCATTTATTACCTGAGGTAATGAGTCCTGAAGAGGTTGACAAGCTTCTTTCAATGCCTTCAAAAAAAAGTGCTTTAGGCATTCGTGACAAAGCAATACTCGAAGTTTTCTATGCTGGCGGGTTCAGGGTTTCTGAAGTTGCAGAATTGAAATTGGGAGATTTAAACTTCGATGTTGGATGCGTGAAATGCCGGGGCAAGGGGGATAAGGAAAGGATTGTTCCTCTTGGAAGAAAGGCATTATCTGCTGTTAAACGATATCTAATAGATAGCAGAGAAGTAATATTAGGCAAACGGTCTTCTTATGATTTGTTTGTTACACGAAGAGGCAAGGGTTTTTCTAGAAAGGGTCTATGGAAACTTGTAAAGACATATGCAAGGCTTTCAGGTATAAAAAAAGAAATTAAACCACATACTTTTCGACATTCTTTTGCCACTCATCTATTGGCGAACGGAGCTGATTTAAGAGCTGTTCAGGAGATGCTTGGACATGCAGATATTTCTACTACTCAAATTTACACATATGTAGATAAAGGACGGCTTAGGGATGCGCACAGAAAGTTTCATCCAAGAGCATAATAGTTAATTGCCGGAATTGAATATATGGACGTAATTGTTTCTCATCATAATGCTGATTTTGACTCACTATCTTCGATGT
>JAVCCS010000322.1 GCA_030765365.1 Candidatus Theseobacter exili | reverse complement strand
CCACAATTGAGCGTAGCTTTTGGGAAAAGATCACTATATTACATCACGAAGCCCATCGTCCTGAAGGTAATCTTATGCCTTCCAGATATTCGCGACATTATTATGATGTTTATTGTATGGCTTGTGCAAACATCGAAGATAAGGCTTTGGCTGACCTTAATCTTTTAGAAAATGTGGTTATGTTCAAAATGAAATTCTATCCGCGGAATTGGGCGCGTTACGATTTGGCCAAAGTTGGAAGCATGAAGCTTATGCCACCAGACCATATTATGAAAATCCTAAAGGCTGATTATGCAAATATGAAAGAAATGATTTACGGCAATTATCCGTCTTTTGAAGAAATTATGACAACAATTCAAAAACTCGAAAATAAAATTAATCAGTCAGCTTAAATCCAGATTTAATCCAGAAACCTGACATGAAACATCCATACTTTGCTCGTACTTAGGTTGAACAAAGTGAAAGTCAACTATTTTAGACAGGATAACCGGATAAACTCGATTTCTGAAAGCTATTTTCAATATATTCTCATTACAATTTGACAAGTCATTGAAGTCAATTATATTAGAATTATTGCGGTAGGCACAGGAGAAAAGACCTACTGTATTAGGAATCTTAACATAGTATAATTATAGAATAGGTTTTATGAAAATTCCAGAACATTTGAATTGGCAAGCAACGGGCAAAACACTTGGTGGAGGTGGACAAGCCACTATTTATGAAGTAACCTCGAAAGATAATACCGATAGTACAACGTATGCTATGAAAATTTTATCTAAGAAAAAGCCCCAAAAAGCCTATGAACGTTTTGTTAGAGAGATTGAAGCGATAAAAAGTTTAGATCATGAATATATTATTAAAATAATAGACCATTCAAATATTGATGATGACTTTCATTATTATGTAATGGAATATATTGAAGGTGCAATAAGCCTAAAAAAACTGATTGGATCCGAGAAAAACCCATTTTACAAGTCTATATTAGAAAGTATTAACTTTTTTCAAAAAATACTTAGTGCATTATCATGTCTTGAAAATTCTGGGTTAGTGCATCGTGATTTGAGCTTGGGCAATATCCTTTTTATGCCTAATAAAGCAATAAAAATAATTGATTTTGGTCTTTGTCAAACAGATGAGCATGAAACTATTACATTGTGTGATGAAGGAATTGGAACACAAAATTACATGGCTCCTGAGTGTGAAGCAGGCGCAGAAGGCAAAATAAGCATTTATTCAGATATATATTCTGCAGGAAAAATACTCTGGTCAGTAATTACTAATCGAAATGCATTTGCAAGGGAATCATCAGTTTTTAACAATAATTCAATGAAGTCTATATTTCCAGACAATCCTGAATGTTGGCACTTACATCATATATTTAAAAAGACAATACGTCATAATACTGCTGATAGGTGGCAAGATGCAAAGTCAGCAATGTCTGCTTCAAGTTATATATATTATGTAATTTCATCTGGATTCCCCCCTTTAGAGATTATTGATAGCCATTGTCCAATTTGTGGCTATGGAAACATAAATACATTTGACACTTCACATATGGTATTTGGCAACCCTAACCCTCGTGGAATTACAGGATTAAAGTGTGACAATTGTGGTCATTGTATGGCAATTGACAATATGGTATTAGATGGTAATTTAAATAAGCGTAACGAGCTAAGCTAACTCAATGTGAGGCTTAGCATTAATGTCGCAGAAAAACGAAACCTGAAAAGCAATAGATAAGATTACGAGATAAACTTGATTAAAAAAATGGGAGAGAAAATTAATAGTTATGCTAAAGCATAAAGTATCAAGTTCTACAGGGAAACTCGGTGTGACGCTTGTACGTGGCGTTGTTGAAGGTGGCAACTGTTTATTTCATAAGATAGACCAAGAGAATGATTTAGGTATTGACGGAATTGTTGAACTTATTCGTAACGAAGAACCTCTTAATAAACAGTTTGCAGTACAGGTTAAGACAGGGGAATCCTATTTCGATACAGCAAAGCAAGAATGTGTTTTTCCGGTAGACAATCACTACGCATATTGGAATGGATACCCGTTATCGGTTTACGGAATTGTGGTTGTTCCTTCGCTAAAAAAAGCATTTTGGGTAGATATAAAGAGATACTTCAAGGGACACCCTAACTGTACAGTTATACGGTTCTCAGCCACCGAAGCAAACACCTTTAATGATGGATATTTTACGAGTATCTTTGTACCCACAATAGTGAAAGAAGTTCCTGATATTCCGCTTAAAAAAGCGTTAACACTACTCCGTTCTCACCATGAAGACGAGTTGCTTCTCGGTATGGTCGTTCTTTTTCGGAGATTCTGTAACAAGCGAGAGACATGGGATGCCTTTGTTGAATACTTTATTAGTCATGCTGCTGACAAAATCCCAGGGATGCTGATTTATTTCTTTGCTCATGTTCCATGGCATGGTGATATTTGGGGATTTGGAGAACAACTGACCGAGGAAACTCGAACATACGTGAGAGGTAAGTTTGCATCTCTTGGCAAAACAGGATTAATCAAACTCCTGAGCATGGTCGACGAGGAAAATATGATTGCACGTGGTACGATTGGGCAGTCTGTAGAAGCAATAGTATCTTCTTTACCGAATTGCGTGACTCTTCTCTCTGAAGTCTTGAAAGACAAAACTCTACCTCTATTCATTCGAGAAGTGGCAGGAATCATTTTTGCCATACATAAACCGCAAGAGTCTATCCACTTCTTTCAGGATATGGCAGAAAATGGATCATGGTACATGGCAGAAATGGCAGCTCACATAAAGGAGTCGGGAGAGCTAAACCCATACATGTAACATTGAACCAAAAATCCACCTGGAAATATGAAAATGTTGCCTTAGCCTTTTTATTAGAACGCCTAGAATCCAAGATTATTGAATAATCAAAAAATGCTTCAAAAGACGTAAATCTGATTTAAGCTTTTAACTTTCGGTGGATTTTCGTCTGCTTTTCCATCTGAACACTTTGTAAGCTTC
Organism: Candidatus Theseobacter exili; assembly: GCA_030765365.1. Lineage (GTDB taxonomy): Bacteria > Auribacterota > JACPWU01 > Theseobacterales > Theseobacteraceae > Theseobacter > Theseobacter exili. Next base: position 1,538 of record JAVCCS010000322.1, on the reverse strand, counting down.
AAGTTTACTATAATCTTCCCTTCATCCTAATCCTTATAAATTTTTCCGGCAACAATATAATCAGCGTTAACCAATGCGGCAAACTCCATATATTTTCGGCTTATCAGAGACAACCTGTTAAATTTGTCTTCCTGCATGTTGCATGAAGAGATAAAAACTATTTGCTGATAATCTTTACCTGCTGTTTTTATCTGACCATTGCCTGTCCGGCGTCAACAACCAGTGTCTGAGCAGTTATCCTGCGAGCCTTGTCTGAACTTAAGAAGACTACAGAATCAGCAATATCCTGTCCCTTGATTTCCCGGTTTAGCATAGTTTTAGTGATATAATATGGTATGACTTCTTCAGGCTTGATTCCGTATTTTTTGGCACAGATTTTGATATATTCAGGATTCCATATTTTTGAGCCTTCAAATACATTTCCTGGACAAACTGAGTTTACTCTGATGTTATGTGTGCCCAATTCCATCGCCCAGCCGCGCCCCATATGTAATTCTCCAGCTTTGGTTGCATTGTATGGGGTGTTGTTTTTGCTGGCGTCAATGCCTGATTTAGAGCTTATATTGACAATAGCTCCGCCCATATCTTGTTTAATCATTATTCTGCTTGCGGCTCTAGCCATGAGAAAATATCCGGTTAGATTTACTTCCAGGGCAAAACGCCATTTATCCAAAGGCAGATTAGTCAGAGCAAAAGCCGGAGCAACACCCGCCGCATTGACTAGTATATCCAGTCCTCCCCAGTTGTTTATCAGACTTTCGAAAACATTGTCGACGTTTTTTTCATCAGTAACATTACAGTTCAAAACAATGGTACTTGAAGATGGCAATTCATTTGCTATGATTTCAGCGGTCTCCAGAGCTCCATTCTGATCAATATCAGCCAAACCGACCATTGCCCCCGCTCTGGCCATGCCGATTGCAATGCTTCTGCCCAGCCCACTGCCGGCGCCTGTAACAACAGCTATTCTATCTTTAAGTTCCTGACTGCCTGTTGTGGCAACGCTGGCAACTGCTTTGCGGAAAGCTTCCGCCTCCCAGTTGGCAATAAAATCTTCTTGACGCTTATTTAAGCAGATCAGGCCACCCAGTTTTGAAGCGTTGATCCTTATATTCATTGAACTGCTAAGTATATCTCTTATTACAGAAGCTGTTGTTGGCTTGGCTACTATAAACAGACCTAAACCTTTTACCAGAAAACCGAGTGAAGGTTTTTTCTTTAAACTGATTTGTTTTTTAAATTTTTGAGATATTTGTTCACAGTCGCATTTCGGCACCCACATCGCCGAACCGTTGGCATAAACCAATTCATCAGGGTTAATCGGTGATGTCGTCAAAATATCTTCCGGATTTTTGGCAGAGCTGATTTGCTTCATATTGGCAGCAATTGTTTCATCAAAAAAGAAATTAATACAAGCGTATTGACCTGTTGCTTCAAAAAAAGCTTTGCGGATACACAATTTTGCGTCATTGATGTCTGATTTTTTGATTTTCTGTTTAGTTTTAGAATGAGAAGCTGTCGAGCCAAGTTTAGCACTG
>JAVCCS010000069.1 GCA_030765365.1 Candidatus Theseobacter exili | reverse complement strand
CTTTAGGCTTTAAATGAATTTTTGCTAAACGTGATTCATAGTATATCTTTACCGTTACTTCATCTTTTTGCGCATCATGCATATCATAAATATCAATTTCATCGCCAAAGACTCCTCGTGTTGAAGCATCCTGCTTCTCAATAGGTGTAGCAGTAAATCCTATAAATGAAGCATTCGGTAAAGCATCACGCAGATACTTCGCAAACCCGTAAGCATGAATAGCTTCTCCATTTTTTTCTCGCACTTTTAGCTTAAAACCATAATGGCTCCTGTGTGCTTCATCGGCAATGACAACTATATTTTTGCGCTCAGATAACACTTCATATGCTTCACTGCCGTCATCAGGAAAAAATTTCTGTATAGTCGTAAAAACTATTCCACCTCCAGAAGTTTTCAATAATTCTTTAATATCTTTTCTCTCTTTAGCTTGAACAGGCTCCTGCCTTAAAAGACCTGAACATCCGGCAAAAGTATCAAATAATTGGTCATCAAGATCATTCCTATCAGTTAATACGACCACTGTTGGATTACCTAATTCTTGAACAATTTTCCCCGCATAAAAAACCATGGAAAGCGATTTTCCTGAACCCTGAGTATGCCAGATAACACCGACTTTGCGATCTCCTTGCTCGGAAGATGCCTTCCTTGTAGAATCAATCGCTTTTTTAACAGCATAATACTGATGATAAACAGCAATCTTTTTTATAGTTTCAATCTGCGTAATGCCTGTAACCTTATCTTCTTTGTGTTCTTTTTCAAAAACACTAAAATGACAAATCAAATCAAGCAAAACTTCTTTGTTAAGCATACCCTTAACAAGTGTCTCAATTTGAGGAACAGTTTTCCTGTCCTCTTTAGCGCCATCGCGCGTTTTCCATGCCATAAAACGGGAAAATCCTGCAGTCAATGATCCTGCCTTAGCATCTAACCCATCGGATGCAATAAGTACTCCGTTGTAATTAAATAGGGCGGAAATCGCGTTCTTATAATTCTGAAGCTGTGTAAATGCCTTTTTTACCGTAGCGTTTTCATCAGTTGGATTTTTCAATTCAATAACAACAAGAGGCAAGCCATTTACAAAAAGAACAACATCGGGACGTTTGGTAATATTTTCATTCGTAACTGTGAACTGGTTGCATTGAACAAAATCATTCTTTCCGATTTCTTCAAAATCAATAACTTTAACATCCGCACCGCGAATACTATCTTCGGTCATAAACTCAACACGAACTCCATCAGTCAACATCCGCTGAAACGCTTCATTATTTTCGATTAAATTTTGGCTTGGCAGGTTAATGATTTGCCGAAGAGCTTGTTCTTTAGCTTCAACAGGAATGTCCGGATTTAGACGGTCGATAGTGTATTGTAAGCGAGGAAGCAAAACAACATTATCAAGGGATCTGCGTTCTTCTTCCCATTTCTCAGGAGAAAGATATGCGAACCCCTGATCTTCAAGAAGATCAATAACAAAAAGTTCTATGTCTGTTTCTGTCAGTTTAAACATAATTAATCAATCTTAATCTGAGTTGCAATTCTAGTTCTAATTTCTTCGTAAATAGGAACATCTATTCCCTCCGCAACTTCAAAAGAAACTACCAGTCCATAGGGAACGGCATTAATAATTCTACCGGCTTCTTTCTTACAGTTGACTTTTATCTGCAATGAATCTTCATCGCTAATCGGCACCGCTTTGTCTCCTTCAAAAATTTCATGTTGCAATGTCCCCCTACGAACACCTCTCCAATCCCCATCTAATCTTTGTGGAGACAGCTTATTATCCAACGCCTCAAACCATAAACTAGCAACTCTGTATTTTTGAGTACTTGCGGCAATAGGAGATAACCACGCTAACGTTATCGTTATTTTTCTTTTTTCTTTACGAGAACTCAAAGACGGAGGCAGCGGTAGCCGAAAAACGTGTGCTTCTTCATCATTTAAATAACCAAATCCAAGCATTGTTGCCCGTTGTTCAGTACACCCTAAAATTTTATTTATATCCGAGATTCCGTATCCAGCCCACTGACTTATCCAAGTCTTTATTTGTGAATTGTTTTGTCCAGAGGGATTTAATGCACTATTCAGATACTGATATATTTCTCCCCAAGCACATCCGTGCGCCAACATTGCCTTTATCAGTGGGGCAACTGCTATTTCATCTAAAATATTGATAGACTGATCATTAAAAATTTCATCAAGCACCTCATAGCAGATAACTGCCGAACGACTTGCCAAAGCAGCCGCATTGCTTGTTCCTTGGAAAAACGCAGTTTTTTTCAACTCACCAGCTAATTGAGACGGAGATGCAACCTGATTTCCTGGAGCAAGACGAGTAATCACCGGAACAAATACCAAATTACCCGAAGAATCTATCTCTCTTCTAAATAAAAGTTTTCCTCCTGAAAACAACATATCCGGTTTTATAGCTCTGCGATAACCACTTCCGAAAGCAGAGATAGGGCTAGGAAGAGATAAAGAATATACATCGTGCCGATCACCTAAATGACTTATCTGGGATGAATCATAGTGCAAGGATCCGATAGTTAAACCATTGATACTTTCTGCAGGTGATAATATTTTTCTGTGACGGGCATTTTCATACAAAGCCTTAAGAACTGCATCCCGTTTTGCATCTTCAGATAAGTTATCAAAATTCTCAGAAGTTAAACCGATTGGTATTTTTATTGCATGATTACCTGCGCTGATAATAAAAAGAATGTTGTACTTTTCGCTTAACCAATCAAGAAGACGAGCTAACGGACTCATGATCTGAGTAAACTGCCGACAAGGATCCCCTATTGAAAAATTAATTACTTTAATGTGGGATGCCGAAACTGGATTACTATCATTTTCATCAAATATCCTCCGAACTGCTCGATGCAACAAATCAACGAGCAAAATATCTTCAGGGACTACCTCTTGACCATTTCCATAAGGATGCGGTAACATCACAGGGCGAACATATATTGGTGTTGAAAGAGACCTCTCATTGTTGGTTAAATCACCATGAACAATCAATGAACACATTGCTGTTCCGTGGGATCGATTTTTAACCGCATAAGAACTGCTCCAATCATCAGGATCATCAATAATAAGTCTACCGGCCAATAACTCATGATTAGCCATAGGCATTCCATCAAACACTGCAACAATGGCATTGCCTGATGGAGTAGACTCCCTCTGTGAAACATTCTCAGATAGATCTCCCGCAATATCCTCTTTGCCGGTTGCCATTTGCCCTACCGGTCTCAAAAACATAATATTATCGCATTTCACAAGATCTGTTGATGGACTATTAATAATTTCTTGAATCTTATTGGCGGGTAACTCTGCAAGCAGAGAATGATATGATATATCTTCAATTACACATTGGCTCTTAACGTTACCACCTAAATTCTGTATAAGCTGCATAACTTGTTGTTGACTTGTAGTTCTCTTCTCAGAAGATCCCCTGAACCACAATTCCGTTTCAAATTTGATCATCCTCTGCCCATCATGAGATAAATCTTCTTTCCATACCTCAATTAATCCAGTTTCCATTAATCGATCCTGAACATCCCATCTCCTAATATTTTTTAAACACAAGAAAACATCACGGAATTTTGTCAAACCTCTAGCAAATTGCATATCAGGATTATCCTTGTATTGAGTCCAAAGAGAAAGCATCTGATTTAATGCCTGCTGATTAGTCATAACAAGATACAACCTTCCCCCTAATGTTTTATCCGCATTCTTTTCATCATAGAAATCCTGATCAGGAGCAAGCTCATCAGCCTCAATTTCACCCATCCATTCCAATCCATCTATTTTTTTAATCGCATTGGCAAAATTTTCAATACTGCCTATAGTTTCAATAACCAAAACCTGCTCAGGATCAATGCCCGCCATCGTCCGCTGAATTTCTACGCACCTATTATCAAAAGTCTGCTGTAATTGCGTAAATAACGGAGAGAGCCGTTGTCCCTGACGAGTATGTGTTGGCTTATGAATCTTTCCAGGGCCGCCACCCAGCTTCGACTTAGACGCCAATTCAGGAGCAGGGAAAATTAATAGAGGTCTTTCCGGCATGGCTATTTAGCTCCTTCTTGTTGTTTAGTTTTTACTGTCCTGGCATCCCAAAGCTTCATAGTCCGACTTACAATTGATTTCATCTTTGAATTAGGTTGCTCTAATACGTATTGTCTAAAAATTGTCGCTCCAAATTCTTCTGTTTCTCCAAAATTACAACCATAAAGTTTTTTCGCTAATGTCTCAGGAGCATATCCTAAAGGGATATTAATTCGTTTTTCAAAGGCCTTAAACCATTCCGTCAAACGACCTCTTGTCGGTTGAGGCAAAGTCATTCTTACTTGAAATCGTCTCCAAACAGCACGATCCAACAGCTCAGGATGATTGGTTGCACCAATAACAACCACATGGCTAGGAAGAGAATCAATCTGCATCAACAAGGAACTAACAACTCTTTTTATTTCACCTGTTTCGTGAGTATCTCCTCTTTCTTTTCCCAAAGTCTCAAATTCATCAAGAAACAAAACACATTTTCTTGTAGAAACATGATCAAATAATTTCCTCAAACGTAAAGCAGTTTCCCCAAGATACGTACCAACCACACCATCATACCTAACAACCAAAAGTGGAACCATTAAAGTTTCTGCGATTGCCTCTGCTAATGAAGTTTTACCATTACCCGGAGGGCCAATCAGCAAAATGCGATTCCTTGGCTCCAGATTATACGATCTAAGCAAATCGCTTCGATGATGTTCTTGAGCAATCTCATTGCAGATCTGTTTTATTTCTTCAGGAAGAATTAAATCCTCCATTTTTTTCTGAGGCACCAAATCATGAGCAAATCCGTTTATCCTATGATCCGCAATAAGTCCGTTGGTTCCATTACCGTTCTTTTGGGGTATGGATTTTAACAAATCTTCCAATTTTTCTGCCAACACCTGATGCTGTTTTGCCCGTTCTTCAGCAATGATTGATTGGACAACCTTGCGAAACAATGAGCTGTTAAACTGCATGCCTGCCTTAACTAAATCATATAGCAAATCAGCTCTAGCCATTGTATGTCTCCTTCTTTACTCGTATTTCGCCCCTCATCAATTTAGGCAATAACGTACCCCGTAGGCGAGTGAGGGTTTGGATTTGAGTTTGATTATTTCTAATTTTCTTAAAAACCTTTTCAACCATTCGATTAAATTTTACCATTATTCCTTTATCAGGAATGGGAATTAAAATATCCTTGATCATTCGTGAATTTACAGAAGTAACGATCGTTGAAGTGCTTCCTAATTGTTCATAGTTATAGACCTTCAAAAATAAATACAAGAATTCTTTCGGAAATGGGGTATCATCATTAAATTTAAAATGCGCAATCGCCTCATTCGACAACATATCTTCTCCTGTAATAGCAACACGTCCAACGGTCATTTTAAAACTTAAAATAACCGTATCTTTAGGAATGATTGGAATATTAAATGAATTAATTGCCTCATTCGTCAAAAATTCTGCTGTATTTAAAATGAAGGCCCCGCAACTCCCCAAGTCTTTAATAGATATCCATTTATTATCCTTCTCATCAAAGGAGAACCATTCATGTTCTTTTCTAGGAGGCGTTCGTCCTATTCCAATATTCGTTACTTCGCCTAACGGTTTCTCACTCCATTCTCCACTATCTATTTTAAGGTGTCCATTTTCAATAAACCACTCCTTAAATAGCACCTCGGCAACTGTTTCAAGAGTTTTGTTTTGCGTGCGCAAAAGCTCAATCTTATCATCAAGGATTGATAATACCTTGATGATAGATTTTTGTTCTGCAAGAGGAGGAAGCTTGATTATCACTTCTCTCACAATATCCGTTTTTAAATTATCAAAAACACTACCACTTGCAGAATAGCTAAGCTTTTTTCTATAATCCAAGAAGAAATAAAATAGAAACCATTTATCGACATTTTTATATTCATCAAATACCAACCAACCATCATGAACACAAGCATCAATCGCCATAATTTTTGGAATTCCAGGTGTTGCACTATTGGAAACAATTAAGTCTCCTGGCTTAACCGAAGTGCTTCTACCATCTTCTTTTATAAATTGTTTCGTTTCTTTTATGAACCTAGTATTTGAAGCTGTTGCATCTGCAATTTTTACCCAAGGAATACCTGTTTTAGCTAAATAATCATGGATAGGCCGTGGCGATGAACCCCTTCCAACCTTTACAAGATTTCCTAATGTAGTTTTAGCCCAACCTTTTGGATCTGTAGAAACTTGTCCCGTCATAATTATCCTAAATTAAATCCAACATTTTGAAGTTGCTTTTTTATTTCTTCATTCAATTTTTTTTCTTCAGCAATTTGACCTTCAAGTTCTTTGGTTAAACCCTGCATCTTTTTCTTAAATGGAATACCGTCATTTTCTTCATCAGGAATTTCAACATACCTGCCTGGTGTCATGACAAATTTATGCTTTTTGATGTCTTCAATCGTAGCAGATTTACAAAAACCTTTAATGTCTTTGTATTTCCCTTTTTTACTACACCACTCGTGGTAAGTATCAGCTATTCTTTTTCTATCACTATCACTAAACGCGCGATGCGTTCTATCCTGCATAAAACCAACGTTTGATGCATCAATAAAAAGTATTTCGCCTTTTCTTTTCCTGTTACCATTACCGGAACGTTTACGGGAGATAAACCATAAGCAGGCGGGAATACCTGTGTTGTAAAAAAGTTGTTTAGGTAACGCGACAATACAATCAACCAAATCTTCCTCTACAATTTTTTGCCGAATTTCCCCTTCTCCTGATGTATTAGTGGATAACGAACCATTGGCAAGAACAAGCCCCATAATACCCTTGGGTGACAAATGATAAACCATGTGTTGCATCCACGCATAATTTGCGTTTCCTGCGGGAGGAGTACCATACTGCCAGCGGGCATCTGTGCGGAGTAAGTCGCCAGACCAGTCACTGTCGTTAAAGGGAGGATTAGCAAGAATATAGTCAGCCTTTAGATCACGGTGCACGTCATTTAAAAAAGAACCTTCATTATTCCATAAAACCTGCGTACCATCGATCCCGCGAATAGCCAAATTCATACGGCATAAGCGGTACGTTGTCTGATTGCTTTCCTGTCCATAAACCGAAATATCATCACGCCGTCCCCGATGCTCTCTGATGAATTTATCACTCATAACAAACATGCCACCGGAACCACAACACGGATCATACACTCTTCCATGATATGGCTCAATCATTTCAACCATCAAACGTACAATTGATTCCGGAGTATAAAATTGTCCACCTTTTTTGCCTTCGGCATTGGCAAATTCACCAAGAAAATATTCATATACACGCCCTAATATGTCCTTGGCTTTCGCTGTCTCTGTTCCTAATGCAATATCTCCAATCAAATCGATGAGTTCTCCCAATGATTTCTTATCCAAGTTAGGACGAGAATATACCTTGGGCAAAATTCCCTTTAGAGATGGGTTCTCCTTTTCAATAAGCGTCATTGCCTCATCAATATCCTTACCAACAGAAGGCAACTTTGCCCTAGAGTGTAAATATGACCATCTAGAATTTTTCGGCACCCAAAAAACGTTCTCACCTTTGTATTCATCCGCATCTTCAGGATCCGCGCCCTCATATTCACCTTTACCTTCAAGAAGCTTCGCATGAAGCGTTTCGAAAGAATCTGAAACATATTTTAAAAAAATAAGTCCAAGAACTATAT
>JAVCCS010000161.1 GCA_030765365.1 Candidatus Theseobacter exili | reverse complement strand
TTTTTGATTGCTTCTATTCTTTTTAGAAAGTTAGAAAAAACATCAATACAGCTTATAAGATCACCGTATCGTTGTCCGAGCTCTTTATCTAAATGTGGATTCATTTTAATATGAATTTGGTATTGTAGCACTCTCTTTCTGTAGCAGGCCATATCAGCTTCTAAGTCTTTTGGGTTTGACGGTTTTGGCCAACATATAAAAAGATTTTCAAGAACTCTTACAAGATACAGGTTTTCATCTACATCAGGTTTTGGTTTTATTTCTGGCAATACCTCCTGAGCGGTAACCCAATTTGAGCCACAAAATAGTAATAAGAATGCGATGCCAATACAGGTGGTCGTTGTTTTCATCTTTATTCTCCCTTTATTTATCTTTTAACCGCTGCATTTTGCCTTGTTTCCCGTCTTCTTTGAAGCTGATTTTATTTTCTGTCACTGAGGTGATTTTATAGGTAATGGCCTTGCCTTTGAGTTTCTTTTCTTTTGCCCAGGTGATGGTTTTGACCAGATTGTCATTAACGATCTTCCAGGTACCATTGATAGTTGCGGTTTTCTTTGTGTTACTGAAAAGATCGAGGTAGGTGACTTTAGCGGTCCATGTGCCGTCTGACAGAAATGTCGTAACTTCACTTCCTGAATTATTTTTCTCGTACCAAGTGCCAATCACTGACTTTGCGGTCAGTTCACCAGCGTTCAGCTGCATTGCGAAAAGAATAGAGATCATAAATAGAGAGTTAATCATCTTTGAGTGTTTGAACATCTTGTGACTCCTTTTCAGTTTAATATATATCGTCTTATGTTCTTATTTGATCACAACAGCTTTCATCCCAAAGAGCTTGAAAAGCGCAGATGCCGCACCTTTAGGGTTTGTGGGATAAACGTTCATATCCCAGTTTTTTGAATCTATAAGCTCATTGGCATCAATAGCAAAACCCAGGTTATCTGCATTATCAATACGCCACGTGTTTACTCCAATCCACTTAAAAGCTCCATGCTGCTCAATAAATAAAGGACCTCCACTGTTGCCATGGTTAATTGCGGCATCGGTTTGAAAAACTCTGCATGAGTTATCTGTTGTCTTATTGTAAACGGCACTTATTCTACCAAATGTATGAGTTCCTACAAATCCTTTTGGAGAGCCAACCGCAACAACATTATCTCCGACCTTGACCTGTGAATTTTCAGAAGGGTGAATCATGACATAATCTTCACCTTCAACAAGGGAATCAGCCTTGACCACTAAAACCGCAAGGTCTAAATTATTATGGGTTCCAAATGCCAATACCCGGGCTTTCTTTCCTGACGCAAAACATACTTGTAATTGGTAATCTTTTATATCAGACTCAGAATCTGTGGCATTATCAGCTTCGGATAAAGATTTCAGCCCTAATACATGACAATTTGTAACCAGAAGCAGCATATCGTCTTTTTTATCTATTACTGACGCTGTTCCGCTCCATGCTTGTTTATCATCGTTAAAAAGATCTTCTTCAAGCCAGTAGCCAGTAACTGTGTGCGCAGTCAGCTTAAGTGATTCAAGAGAAAATTTTGTAGCGGCATTATCTGTTATGCTAACACAACCCCAGTTAATGAAAGCAAGAGATAAGGCAACAGTTAAAACTTTTTTTGTATTAATCATTTCATGTGTCCTTTAGTAATTTTTTTCGTTTACGTATGAAGCGTCTGATGATTATAAATGAAATAAAAGCAATCACAATTATGGCAAGTACCGGCAATACAATGGAAAGTACGGTTCCGATAATTGAAGCAATGAGTTCACCTGTTGAAACAACTGGATTAGCTGCACCTCCGGTAGTTGCTGTTGAAGTACCGCGAACAAGTACGCTTGAAGACTGAATCACTCCGGCGGTTCCTCCTCCCGCAATAATCGCCAATGACCAGCGCAGAAACGGCGACACATCTCCTACCATTGCCGCAGTAACAATGGTTCCGGCAACAATTGCCGCAGGTGTAGCAATAGAATCTAAAAAATTATCCACCCATGGAATATAATAACCGCATACTTCAATAATCACCGCTATAGAAAAAGCAATGATTGCAGGCCATGAAGCGATCCATTCAAAACCGTGCGAAAGTGTCAAGTGTCCGGCCTTGCAGGCAATACTCATTCCCAACATTGGAACAAATACTCTGAACCCGCAGGTGGCACTTAAACCGATTCCTACACAAGCGCCCATTATCCATTGCATGCCTACTCCTTTTTTTACGTTCCATTAACAGATTCGCAGCAATTAAACATTTCTTACAGGCAATTATTTTTTTCATCAGGTAAACAAAAATATCATCTTCCTGTGTTATCGTCATTTACCACGAACGGTATCAGGAAGATATCAATGAACCAGCCGATACCGAACAATCCCCCGGTCAGAAGCCATATCGTGCCGGTTATATATTTACCGCAGTAATAACGGTGAACTCCGAACACTCCGAAGAAGAACCACAGTATGTAAGCGATTAAAATACTTCGTTCCATAATCACCTTTTACTTTATTAAATTTTGTTTTGATGATCCAATTGTTCCCATAACTCCGCCAGCACCTGTGATTATCGAAGGAAGTGGTGTGGGGATTGCAGTAATAAGACCGATAATCGCACCTTTGGCGATGGCTATGCTCCAAGCATCACTATAGGCGAATTTCTGTATTAAAACACATGGCATTACCAAAACTGCAGCAACAAGACAGGAAATAAGCCAGCCGACACCGGTTACATCAGCGCTGAACAGCATCCAGTCGACAACCAACATGCCGCAAGCTGTCAATGGGTGAAGCCCTATTTTGTGTAGAACAGACATTAAATTATCCTTGGTGTTTTATTTAATTGACAATTTTTTCTATCCACGAATCTGTCAAAACAAAGAAAACAGCTAGAATGACTACAGAAAAGAGTCCGAGAGTTTTTAACTTACTCATTGCGATTTTACGTCCCGAGGCATCATCTTTTTTTAGAGCTGGAATATATTCTCCGAAAAATGGATATATGGAAGATGAAGCAAGAATCAAAAAGGGAAGGGTGGATCCTGGCAAGCATAGAGAAATGATAAAGCAGATATATCCAGAGAATAGGTACAAAAACACGACAAGAGCAACTTGTGAATTTAAAGGTATTTTGAAATTTTTGACTATTTTACTTCTTGTCGATTCGATGATCTTATTTCCCAATAAAGTAAAAAAAGACACACATAAAGCCATCAAAACAAGCATAATTTTCATTGATTTTCTTAAGTCCTCAGCTAAGTCCTTTACCACACACTCTTTTAGTGTCTCAATGGGGCTAGTTATTGCCTTCATGGTATTAAAGCCAGAACATATAAAAAGCAATGAAAGGATTAGACCGTATCGGTATATCCTATTTTTCACTGCTTTCTCCTTTTCTTTTTGATTTGACAATCAAGTGATAGGACGTTTGATTTCCGAATGTAAGTAGCTTACCAGCTTGGAAAGGTGTTGTCAAGCGGATTTGGCGGGGAAATCGCATTTTTTTTCAATTTCGCGTGATTTGAGCGCGGA
>JAVCCS010000202.1 GCA_030765365.1 Candidatus Theseobacter exili | reverse complement strand
AATGAAGTTTAGAAAACAGGTAGTACCCGGAGATATATTGACACTTAAAGGAGAAGTCATTCAAAACAAGAGAGGACTTGTCAAAGCAAATGTGATAGCAACAGTCGATGATCAGGTTGCTGCTGAAGGTATCATAAAATTTGTTATGTTGAGCTCGGAAAAGAACGACCGTTAATTGAATATGAAACCTTATATATATCGCCTGCTCCCATGGAGACTACAAGATCTCCGGGCCGGGCGATTTTTTTGACATATGCTTCCGCTTTTTTCAGATCTTTGATGAAAACCGCATTCGAGTATAATCTAAATAACTCTGTTTCTATTGATAAACCAAATTGTTTATTGATGCTAAAGATAAAGCCACAGTTTTTTCCATCATGCACAATTGAATCTCTAATCTCTCTTATGTTTTTATAGAATAAGCCAAAATTCACGTATGCTTCAGCAAATAATATTGGCATAGGATATTTCTCAATGATCTCATCTCTAGTACGCAAGATACCATTTTTGCTTTTATTATTTTTATAAACAATTTTTGAAAATGAATCAGGTAATTCTTTCTTTTTTATATCTTTGTCAGTAAATTTTATATCCTTAAAAATAAGCTTAATAATAATTTGTAAATTGTCAAACAGACTTCTTAATTGAATAAATAAATATTCAAGATCACTCGCAACAAATCGAGATAATGTTATATTTGAAAAACTGTTCATAGATAAATAAATTTCCAATTTTGATAGTGTTGCAGAAATATTTATCAGACCATCTTCAAATATATGCAGAGGTTTGTACAAATAGTTGAAAGTTTCGTGGGAAATTAAAAATTCAAAAAATTCTCTTACTAACTTTAGATCATTAGTATATAAATATTATCAAGAAACTGGACGAGATCTAATTCAAGAAGAGCTGGAGTGTCACGCAAAAGAATTTTCTAAGCTTTTGAATATAGGTGATAAACTTGTAAGGATGGATTCATTGATGATTGCTTCATCCTGCAGGAAGTTATCACGGTTGGAAATTGTTTTTTCCTGTGTAGATCGGTTGTTAAAGAAAATTTCAAAAACAGCTCTTGCTGATCTTCCTGATAAGTTTAAAGTTTATCTTGAAAAAGGATATCGGAATGACACGATATATCGTTCAAGAGATAAGGACCTTGATAGTAAGCTAAGAGCTTTGATCAGTGATGCTAATGAGCTTATGATGATATTCAAGGAAACGCTAGTCTCTCAAACAGAAGAATATCAGCTTCTTTGCCGGATGCTTGGAGAGCAAACATATATAAAAGATGGAAAAACAGAGCTGAAACCGTCAAAAGAGATTTCATCCAATAGTTTGCAAAATCCTACTGATCCAGATGCAACGTACAGAAAAAAAGGAACTAAAGGCAATATAGGCTACACAGCAAATGTAGTTGAAAAATTTGATGAAGCTAATGCAATTATCAGCCAATATGACCTTCAACAAAATATTTACAGTGATCAACGGTTTTCAAAAGATACAATCGAAAAATATGGAAAACAGGAGAAAGAGTTAACAACACTCGTTGATGGAGCATACTATTCTGAAGAGATATCACAAAAAGCTGTTGAAAACAACATTAACCTTATTCCAACAAATCTTGTTGGCAGACCTCAAAAAGATGATACAAAGGACTATGCTGGATTTAAGATAGATGAGAAAAAGCATGTGGTGTTAAGTTGTCCGGAAGGTTTAAAGCCTGAATACAGCAAATACAAAGATGAAACATACAAAGCCCATTTTAATAAAGAGACTTGTAATAATTGCCCACACAGATCACATTGCCCGATATCAGAACAAAAGAAGAAATGCTTTTTCAAAGTCACGGAGAAAAAGCTCCATAGGACAAAACTCATCTCAAGAATGGGTACCTATGAATATAGAAATCTATCAAAAAAACGAGCAGGTATTGAAGGTATTCCATCAGTCCTGAGAAGAAAATATGATATAGATCACTTGCCCGTAAGAGGATTGATCCGATCAAAAGTCTATTTAGGATTTAAGATCTCAGCAATAAACTGTAAGAGATTGATAAAAGGACTTAAAAATGCTTCAAAGGACCCATCTTCTTGTTCTGCATTAAGCTATTTGTTGAAAGTATTGTTTTTTCAAAGATCAAATGCGGAAATATTATCCGCTTAAACATATTTACATAACCAGAATCTTGGTTATTGGGTTATAATCATATAATCCCTTTATCAATAATCTGACTATCTCACGCTGAGTTTCATATCTTTTTCTCAGTCTTCTGATCAGAAATAGCTGTGTTATATTGTTTGCAATAAATATCAAATACAGGATCGCTTCGACTGCACTACCGCCGTGAACATAGCAGTGTTCGAGACCACATTCAGCCTTCATATTATTGAATATACTATTTTCTATATCTTCTCTTGCCCTTATCATTTTGAATAATGTCTTTAGCCTTATATCCATGCTTGTCGTGACAATCATTATTTGGGATCGTTTCTTATTTGGATATTTCATCTCGAATTTAACGAAGCGAAGAGAACAATCAACCTTATCCATTATAAAAACCGATTCAAATACTTCAACTCTTTCAAATCCTTTTTCATCAGTCCATTCCTCAACAGGATCCTGTTTGTTAACTTCTTTTTTAATTTGTTTGATGCTATT
>JAVCCS010000288.1 GCA_030765365.1 Candidatus Theseobacter exili | reverse complement strand
TTCAAGTATTGACGCTGATGGAAATGGTGCAATAGGTCCAGGTGAATATGAATCTCCTGCAGGAATAGATCTGTTTAAAATGAAATTTTAAAAAACTGCTATTTCTTAGCAAAATAGGTTTGATGATTTTCTTTTGCTTTTTCAAATGTTAGCGGATGCGTTCCAAGGTTTGCCTGGTGAGCCCAGACGGTAGAGCTTATTCCTGTCATTGTTGTATGCCACGGATCATTAATAGCTTGAGAATCGTGCGGATATCCGCCATCAGCTTTTTGAAATTTATTTAGATTATCCAGCAAGATTTGAGAATATGTACCTTTTGCTATTATATACTGACATGTACCGCCAAGCCAAACGGCCATATTAGAAGGTCTTCCGTCCAAACCTATAAGGTTGTTATTTTTCTTAACCTGAAAGTTTTCATTTGCATAATTCAATGTTCTGATTGCATCACTGTATTTACCTAACTGTTTCAAAAAATGTGCGCCCAATGTTTGATTGTCTAGGTATGGATCTTTGTCAACTTTTCCGCTTATCATATCTTTTCCAGCAAAAAATCGTCCCTGTTTGTTTGACCAGAGATTATTCAATAAAAATGATTGAACCTGATTGGCAAGATCGTATTCCTCCATAGCCATAAACGCAAACCAGCTGTTAAGATTCGCTTCAGTAATAGCTACCACATTGCCATTGGCAAATTTGTGAATCAGACCTCCATCTTTCATGTTGTTTTTCAGGTATTTTACACCTTGTTGTGCAGAGTTAAGTGCATTGTTGTCGGTTGATAATGCAGCATAGCGGTTGAGAGCAAAAACTATCCATGCGACAACACCGGAGTATTTTTCACGTGTAAGAGGCGTGGAATTATAGGCATCGTAAGCGTTGAACCAGCTCCCATCTTTGTTTTGCAGATTAACTATTGATTTTGCCAGATTTGATGCTCTGGGCAAAAGAACCTGATATCTTTGCTGATGAGGTTTAAGTATTTCCATTTCCATAACGAGATCTATTAATACTAAAGCCTGATCAAAGGTATGTGCAGTTCTTTC
This sequence comes from Candidatus Theseobacter exili, assembly GCA_030765365.1. Lineage (GTDB taxonomy): Bacteria > Auribacterota > JACPWU01 > Theseobacterales > Theseobacteraceae > Theseobacter > Theseobacter exili. Next base: position 9,720 of record JAVCCS010000288.1, on the reverse strand, counting down.
CTCCTGATATGATTGGAAAAGTCCCGAATCAGCAACTTGCTGGTAGAGTATGTAATACAAAGCCTTTTCAGCACGTAAATATTCAGGTTTTGTTGAGCCCCAAAAAATAGCTGAGGATGACGTTTCAGCATTACAATGAGGAACCTGTGCGTCAGCAAAGATTAAGCTGGAAAAGCTTAATATGGAAACAAAAAGCATCCACTTTCGCGTACAGGTTATAGCTTGATATATAATTTTTTTCGGTAGCCTGACCACCATGCCCCCTCCAAGAGGTTTAGGTTCATTGGCTTTGCGCCCCATCTTTTAAGATGGTTTGCCTTTTCGTTTAAAAAATAAAAAACCCTTCTTACACGTAAAAAGGGTTATGTTCAGCATATTGGGAAGCACGACTGCCATACCCTAATACAAGGGAGTAGGCTCAAATGCTTTGCGTCCCATCCTTTCGGATGGTTTGCCCTTTTCACATAGATGCACTATTCAATTTTTCAATATAATAACATAAGTAGTAAAAAAAATCAATTAAAGATTGAAAATTAAATTGGATAATTGAAATTGTGTTTGATAATTTAAAAAATGAATAGTATTTGTCTTATCAATAACTGAGTGGAAAGATAAAAAGAAGGATGTGTTTAACTCCTGATGTTATAATATAACATGTAAAGTTTTTAGTTCTGTTGAGAAATCAAGTTTTGTATAAAAAATGGAACACTGGAATTGTTCTGTAAAAATATTGTATCATATTTTTTAAAGTAGTGGCTTATTCCCAAATAATTCGTTAAGAGTTGAGAGTATTAGCATAATAAGGAGAGGATCATGAAAAGCATTTGGTTTGTAATCTGTTTATTTACATCTTTTTTTATTCAAATGAGTATAGTCAGTGGAAATTCTGAAGATATTAAAGCTGGAGGACCGGTAGCTGTAATAGAAGAGAACATGGTTGGGGGGTCTCCTGATAAAGGATATATTGTTATTGTATATCCAGTTGAACCTGGTGATCCGGTATTATGGGTGATGATCGAGGGAAAAGTGTTTTATGAGAAAGGAGAGGGGATAAAAACAAAAAAAGGATATACTTATGAACCTGTTTTGGCTTCCTTATTTAACAGATCTGGCCAAATGGCATTTGAAGTTGCAGAAGGGCGCTATAGAATTGCATTGTATTCTGATCCAAAATTTCGATTCAGAGTTACAAAAAACAAGACTTTCCCTATGGAAATGGGTGAGATTGAATCATATAAATACCCGAGACCTAAATCTGATAAAAAGTAATTGGAAACCAAAAAACTACTGTCGCAGGCTATGGTGCAAAAATATAATTTATACTGTATTTCAATAAATTATAAATAATAAAATAATTTGATAGGGAGAGGACAATATGCATCTAACAGGATTCGAATGGTTTGCTCTTGTGTGTATTTTATTGGTAACTTTTGCAGGAGGTTATCTGCCTCTTTTTAAAAGAGATAAAATCAGGCATGGCGGAGACTTTCCGTCAGGTGAAGCCTTTGCAGTAGGTATATTTATAGCATTGTCTTTAACAATAATGCTTCCGGCAGGTCTGCATCTTCTTGGAAAGGTTTTTCCCGGACTTGGCTATCCTATAGCTTCTGTTATAGCGATATCTGCATTTTTCTTTCTTCTGGCACTTGAACATATTACTGAACATATTAAAAGTGAGAAGGGGGTTGCAGATGACAAATTGTCACCTGCAACAATTCCAATTATTATGACGATAATGATCGCAATCCCTTCGTTTTTCCTGGGTGTTGCGCTGGGTGTTAGCGGAACATCAGCTGCAATCTTTATTTTTGTTGCAATTATTGCTCACAAATCATCAGCAGGCTTTGCCTTGGCCCTAAAAATGGTTAGAAGTACACTGACAATAAAACAAACAATAATTCTTTTTTGTATGTTTGCAGTATCTACCCCAATTGGTATTTTTGTTGGACAGGATATTCATACGTATCTTACAGGCACTTCCGTTATATTTATAAAAGGCTGTATTTTATCTTTGGCATCCGGAACGTTCCTTTATATGAGTACTCTTCATGAGTTAAAGAGATCACCTATGGTAATATTTTGCTGCAGAAAAAAAGGTTTTTATCTCATGATTGCTGGATTTGTTATTACAGCTTTAGTAAGATGGTTGTTAGGAGAGGCTCACCATATGTAGAATTGCTATTAGGTTAGTATCCATTTTTATTTTAGACCTTTATTTGTCACAATCACGCAGAGGGGATATTTCTTGAAGGATTGGATTTCTATTAACAAGGATGAAAAACATATAGCCAGAGAGAAACAAAAGGCACGGGAGCTGAAAAAATCCGTTTGGTGGGAAAACAGAATCAATGAAGGGTTATGTTATTATTGTAAGGGTAAGTTTAAACCTGATGGTCTGACTATGGACCATATAGTTCCGCTTGCCCGAGGAGGCAGGAGTACTAAAGGAAATGTTGTTTGTTGTTGCAAGGACTGCAACAGTAAAAAAAAATACTATACACCTGTAGAAATGGTTATGAAGAAACTCGAGTCAGAAAAAACGAAGGAGGGAAAGGAATGATACGTTTACGAGTAAACTTGAATATAGTAATGCTATGCGTTTTAATTGTTTCTTTTGCTAGTTCCGTTTACTCTCAGAGCAACGATGAAACTGTAAAATTAAGGGATGAGCTGAATGTCCTAAAACAACTTCAGAAAGAATATATTATAAGAATTGAACAGCTTGAGAATCGCCTTGATTTTCTTGAAGAAAACAACAAGTCTATTGAAAATATTGCAGTACAAGCAGAAATTCAGGCTGAAAAAGCAGCCAGGACTGCTAAAGAAGCTGAAGAAGAGGCAAAGCAAACTCGTGATACGCATGAGAAGATTTTTCGTGAGCCTATTGCGGATCTTCTTCCATCATATGTTACAAAAGGGTTTGAGTTTCACGGCTATATGCGTTCAGGATACGGTGTTAATGGGGAAGGTGGTCATCAAGTTCCTTTTCAGGCACCTGGTGCAGATGCAAAATACCGTCTGGGAAACGAAACTGAAACTTATGGAGAGCTTGCCTTTGCAAATGATTTTGATCCGGGTGGAGCAGGACCTTCTTTCAAGGTTCAGGCAAGAATCGCTTTTCATACAGATGAAAATACTAATTATGATCCTGATAACACTAAATTTGCAATACGTGAATCATTTGTCGAAGCAAGTGATTTTGATTGGTCTGGAGACATTAAATTTTGGGCCGGGCAGAGATTTTACAGGAGGCACGACATTCATATAAACGATTTCTATATTTTTAACATGAGCGGTTATGGAGGAGGTTTCGAAGATATGCCGTTTCTTTTTGGAAATTCTAAACTTGCACTTGCATATATTGGAGGTTCCAGTGATGAATATGAATTTCCTGGAACTGGATATATTTCCAAAAATACCCTCGATTTAAGAATTTATGAGATTGATGTTCCTTTGGGTCAGGGAACAATATGGATAGCGCCTTCAACATTAAAAGGTGGTATATATTCTGCAGCAGGGGCAGACGGTGAGAGTATTAAACAAAGATATGATTCCACCTCAGGGTTTGCTTTAGGTTTAATACACAACCGCAATTATGGTAACGGCGGATATAACGAAGTTACCCTGCAATATGGAAAAGGAACCGGTTCTGATTTTAGTCCCGATGTTCAAAATCCGACTATGAATCTTGACGATGCATGGCAATTCAGGGTTACTGAAAGTACGATTATTCAGGTTAATGACCATCTTTCGATGATGGGTGATATAATATGGCAAGTAAAAGATGATGGTTCGAATTCTGATTCAAAAACAACGTGGCTTTCGGCCGGAGTAAGGCCGGTATATTGTTTTACTGATCATCTGGCATTGGCTTTTGAGGCTGGAGCAGACTGGGCCGACAATGAACAGTCAAATACTGATGGCGTACTTTTAAAATTAACTGTTGCTCCAGAACTTAGATTCGGTAACAAGTTTCTCGATCGACCTGTTCTCAGGGCTTATGTGACATATGCTTCATGGAGCAATGATTTTGAAGGTGAGATTGGCAGTAATGCATATTCTGATGAAACAGCGGGTCTTTCTGCCGGATTACAGATGGAAGCCTGGTGGTGAGACAATAAATATGGCCAGAGCAGATGTAAAAGAATATAGAATAAATGACAAATGGATTGTTTTTGCTGGCAGGACGGGCAAGGATAATGATTTATTAAGCTTGAAGGATGCTGATCAGGACGATTGGTGGTTTCATGTGCGCGGCATGTCAGGAAGTCATGTTATTTTGAAATGTATCGAAGGTGATGAGCCTGCTCGTAAAGTCCTGGAATCTGCAGCGGCTATTGCCGCATATCACAGTAAGGCGAGAAATGGAGGTATAGTTGCTGTTTCTTGTACACGCGTCCGTTTTGTTAGCAAACCACGAAGATCAAAAACCGGAACGGTTCAAATTAGAAAAGAAACCGTCTTGAAAGTCAGGCCAGTCTTGCCTGAAGCATGTGTAAAGGATAAGTTTAATGCAGGGCTCTAGTTTCCCGTGCTAAGTACATCAAGAATTGTAATGAGTGCGTCAGGTTCAGTGACAAAAAGAGCATTAGGACATACTTGAGAAACTTCAAGTTTAAGGTTATCATCTTTTGTTACAAAAACTGACCAGGAATTTTGGGTTTTTTTCATCGATGCTATTACCATAGGAACATCAGATTTTGTGTCTCCGCAAATAAGGTTATTGCTTTCAGATATTCGCAGGTCAAGTTCTTTATCCAGAAAGTTAACACCGTCACCTTTATCAAAATCTTTAAGATTTTCTGTATAACTGTCACTTTGTATTGTAAGAATGATTTCTATATCTAAACCCGTATCTTCAACTCTGAAGAATTCCTTGTTTGGATCTATTTCGTGGACAGTTTTTTTTATAACGTTCAGAAAGTTTTCTGATTCTTTTTCAGGTACAGTCATATAAATATCCTGACGCGCAATTGTAGTTTGACCGAACTTGTACTGAAGTCCTGATCCAATCATTGAATATAATTCAAATTCAGGTTTTCTAACCAGTTCTGACAATTTTTCATTTAAAAGGTTTAAGATCACTTGCTTGCTCTCCTCAATGGGGAAATGATTTCTAAGACCGGTAATGTCAATATATTCTCTGCCCTTTGAGCCTGCATAATTGAAAATGTTATCAGGATTAATACTTAAATCCACAAGACCTATATTATCAAGAGGCGCTGAAGTCAGAATTACAGAGTTGTTAACACATTTCTGTGCATAACGTGTGATGTAAACAGAATTATAAATCGATTGTGTTGAAGAAAGATATCTGCCGCAATAGTTGTTTATTGTTCCATCACGGTCTGTTATGAAATTATTGAATGAAACATCTTTTAGCGCTTTGGTTCCGTTTGTCACTTGGTCCGACAGGCCAGGATGAATATTTTTAAGATATGTTCTAAAATCGGTTTCAGTTTTATCGAGAAAGATAATGTCTTTTTTCAGCTCTTCAATCTCATAAGTTAATTCAAAAACTATATTTTTATCTGAAGATATTGGTAAGATATATTTGCCATCTTTAAATGGAATATTTTCAAGAGAATTAAGAGCATCATGGAGTTCTTGAATAGAGCTGGAAGAAACAGTTTTATTTTCAAGGTACAAAGCTACAACCTGTTTCCGCACTTCTCGTGTATTATTCATAACTTCATAAAACTGGGAAAGTTTTTGGATTTGCATATTATATCGCCTTTGTTAGATATGGTTTGGAGTACTGATCCAATAAATATTTAGTAAAAGTTTGTTGACTTTGAATGAAAAACTAAAACAAATCATATCAGAACTATAATTTATATTGAACCATAAATGCTGAATATGTATTCTTATGAGCATTCATAAAAAAATAATTATAATAGAAAAAGACAATTGGAGAATTAGTAATGGAAAAATTTGAATTTAAGGCAGAAACAAAACAACTTCTGGATCTTATGATCCACTCAATTTATTCAAATAAAGATATCTTTATAAGAGAACTTGTTTCAAATAGCTCTGATGCACTTGATAAGTTGCGTTTTGAATCACTTACAAATAAAGATTTGCATGCATTGGTTGATGATCTTCATATACGTATTGATATTGAAAAAAGTTCTAGAACTTTTAGTGTGCTTGATAATGGCATAGGCATGAGCCGTGAGGAAGTTATTGAGTATATCGGTACAATTGCAAAATCCGGAACAAAAGAATTTTTAAAAATTCTTCAAAAAAATAAGGATAAAGAAATTTCGCCTGAATTGATTGGGCAGTTCGGAGTAGGAATTTATTCCTGTTTTATGGTTGCTGATAAAATTACATTGATAACAAGACGTGCCGGGGAAGAGAGTGCTACTAAATGGGAGTCGACAGGGGATGGTTCATACACGATTGAGGAAGTCAAAAAGGATACAGTTGGTACCGATGTTACATTACATCTAAAAGAAGCGGATTCGGATGATGAACTAAAAGATTATACCGCAGAGTGGACGGTCAAGGAGATAGTAAAGAAATATTCTGACTATGTATCCTATCCTATTAGGATGCAGGTAGAGAAAAAAGAAATTGAGCGTGATGAAAAAGGAAAACCCAAAGAGGGTTCAGAAGAGAAAACTGTTCTTGAAGACGAAACCTTAAATTCAATGAAAGCAATTTGGATTCGTCCGTCCAGTGAGGTGTCAGACGAAGAGTACAATGAATTCTACAAGCATATAAGCCATGATTGGACTGATCCCCTTGAACGCATTTTTTTCAAAGCGGAAGGAGCGTATGAGTTTAGAGGTTTGATGTATATTCCTTCAAGAGCTCCTTTTGATTTGTTTGATCGTGATTCAAACCAGGGGATTCATCTTTATATCAAGCGTATTTTTATAATGAATGATTGCAAAGAATTAATTCCTGAATATTTGCGATTTATTCGCGGTGTCGTAGATTCAGAGGACCTTTCTCTTAATATATCTAGAGAAATACTTCAGCAGAACAGACAGATAAAGATGATTAGAAATAAAGTTGTTAGTAAAGTCTTAGAAACGCTTAAAGAAATGAAAAATAAAGAGAATGAAACGTATCTTTCTTTTTGGAAAGAATTTGGGCGAGTATTGAAAGAAGGTCTCTTTCAAGATAGAGAAAACAGAGAAAAAATTATGGATTTAGTTCTTTTTGATTCAACAAATTTTCCGGACAAACTGACATCAATTTCAGAGTATATTGACAGAATGAAAGATGGACAGGACGAAATATATTATATGACAGGCAGATCAAGAGAATCTATTGAGAATTCGCCGCATCTTGAGGCTTTTAAAGAGAAAGGTTACGAGGTATTGCTTCTTACTGAACCGGTTGATGAGGTATGGGTGCAGTCTGTATTCGAGTATAAAGAAAAGCCTTTTAAATCTATTGGGAAAGGTGCAATTGATATTGGTACAGAAGAAGATAAAAAGAAGGCGAAGAAAGAACAAAAGGAAAAGGAAAAGCAATATCATTCATTATTAGATGTGCTAAAAAATAAATTGAATGAATATGTTAAGGATGTTCGTCTGTCAAACCGTCTTAAGACTTCACCTGTATGCCTTGTCGGAGAAACATCTGACATGACTCCGCAGCTGGTTGAACTGATGCGTTCAGCTGGGCAGGAAGTGCCGAATGTAAAACGAATTCTTGAAGTCAATCCTGATCATGAGATTTTAGTTAGGCTCCAAAAAAGATTTGAAGAAAATAAGGACGATCCAATTATAGCGGAATATGCGCAGTTGCTTTATGGTCAGGCTTTGCTTGCAGAAGGGAGCCAACCTCCTGATCCGGGAAAGTTCAGTCTAAATATAGCAGATTTAATGGCACGATCATTAAACTAGCAAATCATTGAAGTAATCAACTTAAAATTTAGTGTTAAGAGGCTGTTGAAAAACGCACGGAATCGCACGAAAGGAGGTTCTGGGATAATTTCAAGGATTGACGACGAGGAAATATAGATATATTACCGAGTAGAATAACGTAGAAAATGCCCGAAAGATACTTTCACCCTTCGGGTTGCGTTGATTCTCCAGTTTAAACTGCGTTTCTCTCCATTGCAATACACTATGGTATTGACGCAGTCGCGTGTCTCCTCTAAACTAAAAAATCGGCAGAAATGCGGTTTGCGCGGGTTATTCAACAGCCTCTTAAGTAGTGGTATTATGCTAATGCTGTTTTTTTGCACTGCATAAGAAAGGTTTGAAATATGATTAATTTGTTTCGGAAAGAAGATGGTGCTGAACTTCAAGGAAATGATTTTAAACAGAATGAATCAAAAAAAATAAAGGAAACCAGAAAGGATCTTATAATGAGTGATTCAAACGTAACTAATCTTACTCCTGATGTGGAAATCAAGGGCTCAATCAAATTTACCAACGTACTGAAAATCGATGGCAAGTTTGATGGCGAACTTATTACTGATGAAGGGGATGTTATTGTTGGAACAACTGGTGCAATAAAAGCTAATGTTAAGGTTAAAAACGCTATTATTGAAGGAAAAGTAGACGGTAATGTTATAGCAACTGAAAAAGTGGAGCTTAAAGAAAAAGCTCAGCTTCATGGCGACCTCAAAGCAAGAACTCTTGTAATTGAAGAAGGGGTTGTTTTTGTAGGGAAATGTAACGTGAATCCTAATGGATTTAAAAACGAGACTCCGATAATTCAAAGTGAGAATAAGGAAGATTCCAGGAACCCTTTATTAAACAAGAACAGCAATTAAGGTAACTGCTTAGTTGAGATATGAGTACAAAACCGAAAGAATTAGATGATGTAAGGGAAGTTGTCTGTCCATTTTGCCAGGGGCTACTGCAAGTCTCTGCAGATTGTATTTCTATTCCTTGCAGACACTGCAACCGGCATGTTGATGTACGGGAAATTCTTTTTCCCTCTAAAAAGAAGAAGATTGTAACTATTGGCCAAAGATCTTTGACCTGTTACAAGTGCTGTAAGGAGATTGTGATAGATAAAAATGCACAGGCAGTAAACTGCAAGTATTGCTATCATCACAATGACTTAAGTAATTACAAAATAAAAAATCTTTTTGGAAAAATCATTGAGACTCATGGCCTGTTGTATTTGCGAAAAAGAGGGTTTATTGAAAATTCAAGTTTGCGTGTTGGAAACGCTATAATAAAAGGGAAAATTAACGGTGATATTAGTGCCCTGGGAACAATTGAAATTAATAAAAGAGGTGAAATACACGGAAATATCAGTTGTCGCAAGTTTATCGTAAGAAAAGGTGGGACGTTTGAGGGAAATGTCTCAATGAAATAGGCAGTAGAAAATCAAATAATATTGCATAATATATTTTATGTCTGGAGGTAGCTGGTGAAAAAGATTGGTATTATTACAAGTGGCGGTGATTGCGGAGGACTTAACGCTGTAGTAAAGGGTGCCGCATATATGGCAAGTTCCAAAGATATTGAACTATATGTGATACCTAATGGTTATGCTGGTTTGTATAATCTTGTTGAAATAGAACATCTGGTTCAGTTAACTCCATTCAGACTTGACCAGTTCCAGGCAAATTTTGCAGGATCTGAAGCGGGACATTCACGGGTTAAAATTGCAAGAGTAAGATTGAATATGGTGCGACCTTTTGGTGCAACCGGAAGGTTGATCTTGAGCGGTCCTGAAGCAGAAATTGATTCTTCAGCTGAAGCTGCAATAGCGACGATCGATAATATTAATGCTAAT
>JAVCCS010000330.1 GCA_030765365.1 Candidatus Theseobacter exili | reverse complement strand
GATTCTGCAATCGATGCCGCATATCATCCTGCTTCTTCTCATCCCGGCTGAAGATGCGAATCTCTTTTATGCCGGTATCCAGAAACTTTTTGATTACAGCATTGCCGAAAGAACCAGTGCCGCCGGTGATTAATAAAATTTTGTTCTTAAACATTTAGCGTCCCTTTTGTGGCTGGTTGAATCTCTATAAAAGTTTTATGCCGTATGGGAATATTTTGACATTAATATTGATGGCTCGGTAAAAAGTTTTGCCAGTGCAACGTCACGCGACCAACATTTTTTCGTTGCAATCTAATTTATCCTTAAAATCAAGAAAAAATGATGCTATTTGCTTTTTAGAAGCCGATATTAGGGTTTTTATTGGAGATTTTTGCATATTTTCAGTTTGTATGGCTTGTACGCCTACCTTTACGGCCGCAGTTATCCTGAAAATGTTGATTCCCAGTGCTTTTATCGTGGCACAGAAACGAACAGCTTTGAAACCTCGTATTCTGAGATGTTTTACTCCGGTCAAGCGATCATATTCAGACATTGTCGCTTCAACCCCGGATCGATATCGATAACGATCTTTGAAAAAATCACTTTTTTCAAGTTTTCGTCTAATTGCTAAACGAAGTTCTTTGTCGTCAAATCTAAGGTAATAGTATTTTTTACCTTCTTTTACGGGGCATTGAGAGCACCGTGAGCAGTTAGAGCAATGCTCAATACTGAACAAGACTATATTTCTGGTTTTCTTCTTTTTTTGATTGACCGGCTTGTGCCCCTCGGGACATTTTACAACTACACTATTTTTAGCAATTTCAAAATCAGTAAGATGGATATCATTTTGACTCTCTTTGCCCATCGTAGGAGATACGACGTCGACGCCGTCTAATTTAGCTCGCTCGACATTTTCATCACCGCCGTAGAGTGAATCTGCAAGCAATACTTTTGGGGTTATATTACGTTCTTTAGTGTCATCGACAGCTGGCATTAACGCATTGGCGTCACTTTTGTGGGCTTGCTCAACCTCTATATGGGTAATCAGTCTGGGAGTTTCATTCTTATTTTCATCATCATGTTCTGAGTAAGTTTCTTGAACCTGGAACTGATACCCCTTACCTTTGTGTGCATCGTAAGTAGCATCAGGATCCGATGGATTTTGCAAAGAATCTGAAGTGATTTTTTTTGCAGCCTTAGGGGTAACGGTTTCGTTGCCAGTAACGTCGCACTGTTCTCTTAAAACCCTGAGCAGTGAACCAAAACTGGACATTTTAAGAATCAAGTTATTATCTTTAAACTGCTGACACAAAGTAAACAGATCTTGAGAAATTTGTTCTAAGGTCTTGCTCGATTCTGATGGCTTGACTAATGAGAAAATTGACAGAGCATTATCGTTTTTATAGCGCCCTTTAAGCTCCTCAGAGAGGTCTTTGTATTGCTCGGGGTGTTGTCTTTTCAGGTTTTCAATAAAACTTTTAATTGATGCGGTGATGATACGTATCCGCCCCAGGTGGCGCATATTTGATTGAATGTGAACCGAGTCGAGGCGTTGTTTGCTTGTATCAACGTTAAAAACTTCTATCAAATGATCAGTGATGGTTTTGAAGAAAATTTCATCGATGTTGTTTTCGGCAATTATGTTGCGAGCACTCCATAAAGTTTTGGGGCAAATATAGGCTTCGCTGTCTTCTGTTCCAGTTATATCTAAAGCGTAGTGCCATTGGACATTGAAAGAAAACTGATCCACGGTTTCCTTATCGGTCAGGTCGTGCATTTGTTGCAGAACCAAGGCTCCGATCAAAGAGTATAGCTCTTTAGTTGGACGTCCTTGATCTTTAGAAAAAAATGGAATTACATTGTCGATGGGTAATTGAAGCAAAATGTGCTTCCTGAATGCACCGGCCCATGATTCTTCCAGGAGTTTTCGGCGTTTTTCGCCCAAGTACTCCCAGTGATCCCATAAGTACCCTGTTTTGTGATCTTTTATGTTGATCATTTTGATCTCGCATTACATTGTAAGGTGTTGATATTATTGAATATCAACTATCACAACAAGATCGAAAAGTCAACCTTAAAATAGATATTTTTACAATAAATTCAGCACGTTATAGCGTTTCAAGCGCATGGCGTGTTACTATTTTACGAATCCATCAATATTCCATCCCTAATTCCCTTTATTGTACTAATTATTTTATTATACTTGTCACTTTCATATAGCACTATACCGCCACACCTTTTAAAAAGCCCAAACAATTCTTTAGGAAATTTTACCCCTTGAAGACCTCGGTATTTTTTCAAAATATAGATCCGATTCCGTGCCATATAATATACTCTGGTAGCGTTGTGATTCAATGCATAAACATTCCTATATATGAACCTATTTTTAGTTCTCTTTCCAATCGTATGATTTAGAACCACATTCTTATTTTTTACAATCAAATAACCATTCAAACGAAGTCTCCAACAAATTTCAAAATCTACACAATCAATAAACAACCTATCATCAAATCCACCAACTGCTTTTAGCTTTGCTACATTACACAAACTTCCAGATGTAATGAGCGAACTAACATATACAAATTCATCTGATGATTGTATTCTTTCATCTTTATTTAAATCTTGAATTTCTGGCCCTACAATTGCGATATTATCATTTTTTAAAAAACCTTTTTTCAACTCCTCTACCATTCCCTTGGCGCTAATTGAATCTTGATCTAAAGTCAATGCATATTCAAAACCATGTAAAGTAGCACACTCTAAGCCTTGATTTAATGCAATCGCTATTCCTCTGTTTTGTTTATTGGCTGTTATCATAAAATCAAATAGTTTCGTTAATTTCTGAATATCTTTAATATTCGTAGAGCCATTATCTATAATTAATACATCATCCACTTGTTCTATAATCGCACTAAGGTTATTCTTTAATCTCTCAATATCCGCATTATAAGTTACGATTATTGCAATAACACGATTCACTTTTTAGAACCTCTCAATTTTCGGATCAAAAGCTCTCTGAATTTAAAACACCTTTTGATTGCATTCATCATTATTATCCATCGTACGTTTATCTGATAATGAATTGGTGATCGAGTTTTAGGAGTTGCATTATTACCATGTTGCCTATGATATATTAATACTTTATCTATCATCACCATTTTACCAAATATACTACATATCGTTCCTGTCCACCAATCGTGAGATCTTGAAACCGTAGGGATAGGCAATATAATTTCTTTAAGCTCAGATCTAAAAGCTAAGCAACAACCAATATAGCTAAGACGTAGAAAATTATGAATAACATTAGGACTTCCATTTCTGATAACGAACGTGGATGGGTGTATAACATTTAACGCCTCATCAGTAAGACAGGCATCATGTATAACTGTAGTCACCTTTGGATCCTTAAATGCTTCCAAAACGATTTCAACTTTTTCCTTCATCCAGACGTCATCTTGGTCTGCAAAAAAAATGTATTTCCCTTGGCAATGATGAATTGCATTTTCAAAGTTTCTAACCACACCTTTACCTTGATTCACTACTACTTTTATTCTGCTGTCATTAGATGCATATGTATTAATAATATTCCATGTATTATCGGTTGAATTATCATACGATATTATAAGTTCATCATTATTTTGAAGTTGGACTATAATGGAATCCAATTGTTCTTTAATATATTTTTCGCCATTATAAACCGCCATTGCGACTGAGACCATAGTATCCATACTTCTGCCAAATACCTATTTTTTCCAATATTTACGTGGTACTTTGAAAAACAAATTCCCCTTGATAGCTCGCATAGCCAAAAAATCTACTAATTTCCTTGAGTTTGGTATATATCCAACGCTTATTCCATCAACTTCTGATTCCTGTAAAAGATTATTCTTAATAAAAACTCTTGAACGGTAGTGTGAGGTCACAAATCTAAACCAATACGGTCTTCTTGATCGAACTGTAATTAATTGTTCATCCTGCTTTCGCTTAATGACAAACTGTTTTTTTTCATACCAATTTTCAATTGGCCATTCTGAATCCATTAAATCTTCTGCAGCATGCACAATAGTTGTTGAACGATTAGACTTAACACCAAGAAATAAAACTTTAGCATAATGTTCTATGCAATATCCCCAAGATGAATTTTTCCCATGAGCCAAATCACTTTCCAAATTATTACGCATCATTTCCTCAGCACATGGACCTTTAGCAGCTAATGAATTTATTGGAAATTCACTTCTAATTACGGCTGGATATCTCAAAAAAATATTTGGCAGCATTCCTGTTCCACAAATAGTTCGCTTCGGTTCATATACAAGAATATCTTGATTTCCACTATGGTCAACATTTGTTATGCTTTTTTTATATAATGGGAATGCGGGAATAACCAATGTTCCTTCTTCTCCTACTAATTCAAACAGCATGTCAATATACTGTTTTGGGCTTGCACCTGTTGAAGCTAACCCATCCATACTAGAATGAACAATAAGAATATCCCCTTTTTTTATTCCCAATGTTTTTATATGGTTGACTACTTTCTTAAACAAATCAGGAATAACTTCTACTTTTTTATTTTTTTTCTTAACTCTAATTTCTTTTAATTTTTTAAAAAAATTATTACTATAGAAAATTCTCCTTATCAATAACTCAGGATATGGGTTTAACCCCAATAAAAAATTTACAAATGGCCTCATGCTACGCCTCCTTGAGGGCAATAAGCGTACTATCATATCTTTTTACTGCTACCGGATAAAGATAAAGTGTATCACTTTCATCTCTTTGACAAAACTGTACTGTCCCAAATTGAAACAATGCCATAGGTAAAATATCTTTTTCATATTTTTTGATACATTTAAATCCTTTAGTTAAGTCACCAAAAATAACTTCAACTTGATTATTTTTTATTCCTTTGCCTAATTTATAAGTAAACCAAAATCTCTTTCCTTTAATTGTACTATCAGGCTCCACTGTAGTACTAAATACAAATTGATTTTTCCAATACGTGGAATAAATACATGACCCATTTAGTTCTTTAATTTTTTCAGTCACCCATTTATTTCCATTTTGTTTCATTAGATAAATATAATTATTTTCTATAGGTGTGTCTGTAGCGTAAAGAATGCCATCTTTAGTTGGAAAAGCACAACATGAACGATATTGCTGACCCCCAACTAATAGAGGGCTAACCTTCTGAAAATCATTTTCGGCCATCCATATTCCACACTCTCCATCTTCATCTCCTGTTAGAATAAGTACGCCATTTCGATAAGGGTCTGGAATTATGGAATGGATGTGTGTAATTGTATTTTTGGGAAACTCATATGCCTTT
>JAVCCS010000245.1 GCA_030765365.1 Candidatus Theseobacter exili | reverse complement strand
CGTTGAGGAGGCGAAGAAACGTTTGATGGATGCTGGAAGAACTCCTGGATCACCTCAACTTAAAACTTTTGGTCCAAATATGATACTTGCAAAGGATTTTTTAGAACAAGGTGAAGACGAAGTCGTGTTACAGTATTTCGATCGTTGTAAAAGATTCTGGTGGTCTATTTTTAGTTTTTTTAAGATACGAAAGTGGAAAAAATTAGTTAGAAAAGGATTGATGCCTGATTTTGGGTCACATATGAATTATTAACCAAAACGCTAACATGTTTTTTTGCGATTGAGAAGTTCACCAAGAGCTTAGTGGAGCATGGCGAGGCTTAATGGCTTTGGAGAAAAGACTATGAAAAAGCATTTGATAGTACTGTCCATTTTGTTTTTCTCAAGTAACGTATGTGCAAAAGAAAATACTGTTCATATTGGTGAAAATTATCAAAAAGAGCAAAGAAGCATATATAGTTTAAATTACAGAATTCCCGCAGGTTGGGAACTAAACAAAGATGAAGCAAAAAAAATTGGCATAGAAGCTGTTTTGTTGCCAAAAGGTATAAGTCTTTCAAATACGAATAAAGTTATTACTATTGCATTTCAGAAAAAGGATCTTGAAATGACTGGATTGCGTACTCTGCAAGAGTTTTTCAAAGTAGATATGACAAATACTTTGAATATGTTCCCAGATTTAGAATCGCAAGGATGGCAACCATCTAATTTAAATCCAGATAAAATATTTTTTATGAGTATTCAAATTAACAAACATAAAGAGTCAGAACCATCGCCTTCAAGAGTATTATTTATTGATTCAGGAGATGGTTACTATTCCATTACGTTGACAGTTAGCTCATTGGCAGAGTTAGATGAGAAAGTGTACAGTATGTTTTTTAATTCAATAAGTTTGAAAAACAAGCCTTTCACAAAGAGTTAAGTCTAAAGGTGCCTTGATAATATCATGAAACTGCACCATACATTCTGACGTCAAACAAAAGAGGAAGTAAGGGATATTAAAAGCATGAAAACGTTTCTTGTTCTTGGAGTGTTTTTTATAGCAAATTTAACTACGCTTTATGCTGAACGGCCTGATAATGAATTGCCAATGTATGGTGGACAGTATGTTCCTGTTGTTGAACCCGATAAAAAAAACAGTAAATCAGCTGCAAAACTTGGATGGCAATATTACTACAATGGAGACCTTGATACGGCTATTAAAAGATTCAATCAAGCATGGATGTTTGACAGGGGGAATCTCGATGCTTTTTGGGGATTTGGTCTTATTCTGGGAAGAAGAGCAGACAGAGAAAATACTGTGATAAATCTAAAAGAATCAATTAAATATTTAGAAATAGCTCTACAAAAATCAGATAGTAATCCAAGAATTATGGTTGATCTTGCACTATCTGAAACACAACTTGCTAATTATTTAAAAGAGAATAAAGTCTCATCATTTAAAAAACATTTTGATACAGCAAGAGAGTTGTATATTAAAGCTGGAAAATTAGATAAGAATTATCCTTTATTGTATTTTAATTGGTCTCTTCTTGATTATTATGAAGGAAACTTTCGTTTAGCAAAATCAAAATTAGAGAAGTCAAAAGAACTGGGTTTTAATCCTGATCCTAATTATGAACGGGATTTAATAGATAAAATAAAAAGCAGCGAATAAGAACGGATTTTAGGCCTTGAATAAGGTGTTTTTCTATGAATAGAATATTTAAAATATCAATTGTTTTCTTTTTTGTTGTTTTTGTTTTTGCCTTTGGCTTTTTTCTGGGTCGATCAAGCCATATTGCTTTAGATACTGCTGCAGATGCGAATACATGTATGGTTGTCCTAAATTGTATACAAGAGGGTTCTGTTGATAGTGCTGTAAATATTCTAAAAAGACATCTTCAAGTAAACGTATCTATGCTTAAGGCAATTGGTTTCTGGGGGGCTTTTGGATTGCCTAATGAGCGAAGAAACCATATCTTGGATGCGTATGAGAAATTTCACGATGAACAAGAAACATATACAAGTCAAACCGAATCCCAATCACTTTAGTTGTTTTTCTGATGCCGGCTTAATAATATGAAAAAAATATTTATAATATTCGTAGAAGTCTTCATTCGTGTTTTTGTTGGAATTGCTGCAGGCGCTACCATATATTTTTTAGGAATGATGTATGGATGTCTGTTTGATAAATTGCCATTCTTTTGCCATTCTTCTTTATTAGTTTTTCTGTTTTGTTCTTCAATGGTTTGTGTATCAATATTTTTATTTATAACAACTCATTTTATTGTTGATAAAAAAATGAAGAATATAGTTATTGTGCTTGGATATGTGTTTATCATTATAGGTGTTATATATTTACTTAGAATGGGAACGTATGTTTTTCCAGGTATAGGTTAAAATAGTATGAAAAAGTACAATAAAATCGATAAAGTGTTATGGCCTCTTCGAAAAGCTGTTTTAAGACTAATGGTTAAGACCCTGGCTAATCCTAATCCAAATCCATGGGACAAAGCTGAAACATATATTCCAAAAAGAAAATATGGATCAGGGTGTATTCACGAGTGGCCTTGGTATTTTGATGGTCAAAGCAATGTGACTGTTAATTCATTAGAAGATATATGCCATTGGTTGAAATCGTGTCAATATTGCGAAGACCAAAAACTATTTTTAGAAGATGATTTTTGGCAACATCCAGTTACTTTCGAAAACCTGAAAAAAGGAGATTGTGAGGATCATTCACTTTGGGCATGGCGCAAACTTACTGAAATAGGGATACATTCTGAGTTTATTATTGGACGTATCGTTGTTGATAAAATACTAAATAGCACTCGCCATGCTTTTGTTGCGTTTGAAAAAAACAATGAGAGATTTATCTTAGAATCTGTAGCAAAAGATAAGAATGAAATTGTTTTGCCTTTTGAAGAAGTGAAAAATAGTTTTAATCCTGAACTCTCGGTAGATGGCGACTTGAAAACCTATTTGTACGCTGGTCATTTAATATCGTTGATGAAATCAAAAAAGAGTAATAAAGGAAGATGCTAATAAAACTGTCAGTTAATATAAAAAGCGATTAGTTTTTAAATTATTAATAGGTTCTGAATAAAATTGTGATTTGAATGAATATATTTAAAAAGATAAGAAATATTATTTTGGATAAAAAAGACAAAATATTATTTGGACCTACTATTCAGTGGCTGGTTTTAATGTTTGTCGGAATTGGGCT